>NZ_CAJMXG010000056.1:0-15100 GCF_905219725.1 Oscillibacter sp. CU971 | reverse complement strand
CTCCAGAACTCTGAAAGATCGGCCACTTTTATGGAGGCGCGGCCCTCTTTCCCGCCCACATGACAGAAATGGCACCCACGGGGACAGCCCCGTGTTAAAAAGCCGTAGGCCGTTTTTTCTGTCAATTCCGGGTACAGGGAATAGTCCGGGTATATATGCTCTATTTCCAGTGGCAGGGGCTTGTCCCGCTCCGGGCGGTNAACTTCCCGGTCACCCTCCAGGGTGATGGCGTACCCCGTGCCGCCCTTGATCACCTGGCCAGCGTTCAGCGGTTCCGGGTGGTCCGGCGTGTATGTATCGCTGAANACCTTGGACATATACACCACGTCATTGTGGAATAAATCGGACCACCACCATTCCACCGTGTCACCTCTGGCCTTATGCCATGCGGATATTTTCATAAGCGCCAGGTTTGGGTAGTTGTGGCCGTCCACGTCGATCAGACCAATTTTCACAGCTGCGCCACCCCCAACACAGTGGACAGTTCCCTGAAAAAGTCCTTGTTTCTTATGCTCAATCCCGCCGCCACCCTGGCGTCCTCCAGCTTGAAACGGGTTTCCAGGTCAAAGACGCTTTTCCCGTCCCCCTTCATGGGGCGGCAAGTTTTCCGCTGTAATTCTTTCAGGCGATCCCAGTATTCCGGCAGATAACGGTATATGTTCCGCAATTCTCCCATGTTTTTGTTGGTACAGCACCAGCAGGAAACACGATCCAATATTTCATACAAGCGGACCGTTCCGCTTGGCGTGTTGGCTCCATGCTCCCGCCATTCATGCCCCTGCTGATATGAATAGGCCAGGCAATCCGCCTCTGTCATTTTCCACTCAATCAGCGGAAAACGCTTGTATGGCTTGAACTCCTTTTCCTGCCGTTCTGGTTCGTCTGCGGCGATCCCCACCAACACTATGGCGTCCCGATCCTCCGCATATTTCCCCAAAATTGTCCGCTTGTCAGCCGTACCCCAGCGGCACGTCCCGCCGCACCAGCTATATCCCAGGTGTTCGTTTTCTTTCCCCACGTTCACGGGGCGTTCAAACATTTGCCAGCAGAAACTATATTCCGGGTGCAATACGGTGTGTTTGATCCCGTTTTTGTCCAGTAATTTGACCAATGCCGCCCATTCGTTATATATGGCCTGGAACTCCATGCCGGTGTCATACATGATCACTTCATCCAGCCGCAGGTTTCGCCGTATGCACTCATAGGGGATCACTATGCTGTCCTTCCCGCACGAAACGCTGGCGATTGTATATCTGCTCATACTTTCACCACCTGCTCAAAACGGATCTTCATTTGTGCGGGGTACAGGTCCACCTCCGGGCGGCGCTCTCCAGTCCAGCGCAGGCCGCCAGCTTGTCCCACACATTTCCACCCGGCTGCCCGCAGGCTTGCCCCGTTTACGCTCTCCAGTATGTAGGTTACAAGGCGTTTATATCCCATAGCCCTGGCCGCTCTCCATGCCGCCGCGTAAAGCATGGAACAGGCGTTTTTTGTCCCGTCGGTACAAAGGCGGTTTACCTCCAGCGTCCACCCATCATCTAAATGGCGGGAAACCGGGCGGCCCACGATGGCCACGCCCACGATTTTCTCCCCGTCAGACAGTCCTATGGAATACTTTTGACCCAGCACCGGGCCATGGTGGCGGTGGTGCTGTTCCACATAGGCGTTGGCCTCCCGCAGCGTCATGGGGACGATCTCCAGCGGCGCGGCTTTTCGCTTTTCCGTTTTGTCCGGTTTAGCCTGTTCCGTTTCCTCCACGGCCTCCGCCGCNGGTGTGGCCACTCNTTCCTCCACAGTCAGCCCCGGNAGGCTCCACCCATCATCCCGCACTTGAAAAGCGTCCCCCAGTTGGATGGTGTCCGGGAAATTGTGCTGTGTGGTCTGTACGGCGTACTTGTCGATCTCGGTGGCATAGTAGTGGGCGATATGCACCCCCAGCTTGTCCAGCGCCAGGCGCCCGCAGCTCATACCGTCATACATGGACAGCACTTCCAGCGGCTCGGTTGTGATCCCCGGCGCATAGTGGAGAATGTGGGCGATCACGTCCACCGTCCAGCCGTTGCCCAGCATTTTATAAGCCTGGGTGTCAGACACGGGGAATATGTATTCCTCCGGCACCGTCTGGAGGCGCTTGCACTCGGTCACGGTCAGCTTTCGGATAATATAAAACCCGTCCGCCAGTTTTATGGGGTATTTCTTGCCCTTTATAGTGATCTGCCCGCCCCGGACTTCATAGACCGGATATGTTTTACCGTCTGCCCCTTGGATTAAAAGATTGTTGTGCTGCCAGTCCCCGTTTGCTGTCAATGTTGGCGCTTTTTCATACTTTACGCCGCCCCTGTTAAAACCGTGTGGGTGCTGAAATATTGCGGCGTCCTCCACCACAAGGCGGCTCTGGTNCCCTGCGGCGGTCACAGAATTGGCTTTCTGGTCGTCCCGCACTTCATAGGCGGAACTATCACCCTTGCCTCTCCAGGCCATTCCTGCCGGGACGGCATACAGTCCGGTGGCCGCCCCGTCCGCTCCGCCGCCGTTTGGCCTGGCCTGGAGCGGGACGCCCTTGCCGTCCACGCTGTAAATGCGCCCGCTTTGTCTGCCGCTGACCTCTCCGCTGGCGTTTGGCATANCACCCACCCGCACCTGCGTGGCATAAAGTCCGGTCTTTGCTCCCACTCCACCGCCCTGGCCGCACAGTGTCACGCTTTTGCCGTCCGGCGAATATACCCGGTATTGCTGACTGTCAAAATCGGCGTTTTTGGCGTCGCTCTCTATGGTTCCGATCCTCACCGGCTCCGCCGCCATAGGTGCCGGGAAATGCTTTCCACGCACCCCATTTACCGCTCCAGCGTTGGCATAGTTGGCCTTTAGTGTGTACCCCTTTTCTTTCAGCGGCAGGCCGCTTTCCAAAATGTCCCGCAGTAGGATCCCCAGGTCCTCCGGCTGTTCCACGCCTGGAATGTTGGTCCAATAGAGGCGCTGGCGGTTCTGTGCGCTCACCAGGCCGGAATTGATCAGGATAGGCTCCACGCCTAACTCCCGCGTGATCTGTGCCCGAATGGCTGGGGCCATGCTTTTGTTATTCTCATACAGAAAAAAATCCGGTTTGAATTTCTCCAAGGCGATCAGATAGTTTTCAAACAGTTCCCAGCCTATACCCTCCGGCTCGGTTTCCCGGTTCTTGGTCTGCGCTATGCTCCACTTGGTACATGGGGACCCACCGATCTGCAATTTCACCCTTGGCCGCCCCCTTTTATGTCCAGGTATAGGGCACATTCTTTCTTGGTCCGCTTACACCACGCCCATTCAATCATGGCGCCCGCACTTTCCTGGTAGTCAGGCAGGAACACGGCCAGGTCCGCCGCGTTCAGCATGGCAAGCGTGATCTGCATATAGTCCCATTCCTCCAGGCCCGCCGGTAAAATAGCCGGGTTCAGGACCACATGGCCCAGCGCCTCCATGGTACTGGTGGNCTCCTGGAATTTTGCTCTATATTCGTTGTCGCCGGTGATCTTCCCGGCTATGTAAATTTTCACAGGCTGCTCTCCTTTTTCCGGCTTGCAAACCGCCCGGCGTGTTGCTATAATATAGGCGTCGGACGGTTTCCGCCGTTCACTTCACCACCTGCGCCGTGTTGTCAGCACCGGGCGNGGGTGGTTTCTCTTTTGCNTCATAGCTGATATGGGCCGCCGCCACCAGTTTGGCAATCTCCGCGCCGATCAGCCCGTCCGGGTCCTCCGCCGCGTTCACNGCCTCCGCCGAAACGGTGGCCNGCTCTATGCTGGTCAGTCTAGCCCAGTCCTCGGTAACGCACAGGTGAAAGTCACCGTTTGCCCACCTGTCAACCGAAATAAGGATCCGCCCGCCGCCCTTTAGGGCGGTTCTCAATTTATCGCTCATTCCCTTGCCCTTTCTGTGATCTCCAGCTGTTGAAATTCTGCCGCCGTGGCGGCGATCCGGTCCGTGGACATTTGCCAATAGTCCGGGTTGATCTCCACACCCACGAAATTNCGCCGCAGACGCTTGGCCACCACCCCGGTGGTCCCGCTCCCGGCAAACGGGTCCAGGACCACGCCGCCCTCCAGGCAACCGGCCAATATGCACGGTTCCACCAAACGCTCCGGGAATGTGGCGTAATGGGCCGCCTTAAACTGGCCCGTTGCTATGCTCCAGACGCTCCGCCTGTTCCGGCTCCCGGTGCCGTTTGCGTTGTTCCCGTGGCTCTCCCGCTCCACGCGGGCGCTGTTCTGGAATGACCTCCCGCCGGTATAAGCGCCGCCGCCCCGGAATGTCCTGGCGTTCCCCTTTTTCCCGCACGGCTCCCGTATGGCCGCCGCGTCAAAATAGTAATGGGCCGATTTTGACAGCAGGAAAATATATTCATGGGCTTTTGTGCAACGGTCCCGGACACTCTCCGGCATGGCGTTGGTCTTATGCCATATAATATCCTGCCGCAAATACCACCCATCAGCCCGCAGNNCAAAGGCCAAAAGCCACGGGATCCCCATCAGATCCTTGCACTTGTAGCCGTCCGGCGGCTCTTTTCTGGTGTGGCCGTGGGCGTTCCTGGTGTTTGCCGGGGGCTGCGGCCCGGACCTGGTGGCGTAGCTGTCCCCGATGTTCACCCACAGCGTCCCGTCTTGGCGCAAAACCCGCCGGACCTCCCGGAACACGTCCACCAGCTTGGCTATGTACTCCTCCGGCGTTTCCTCCATGCCGATCTGCCCGGCGGCCCCATAGTCCCGCAGGTTGTAATAGGGCGGGGAGGTCACGCAGGTGTGGACGCTCTCCGGCTCCAGGGTNCGCAGCTGTTCCAGCGCGTCACCACAAAGGATCTTTTCCATTATCCTCCACCTCCTGGGCCAGAAACCNTGCGGGGCTGTTCCGCTCCGCCTGGTGGGGGCAGTTTTCCGCATCGCAGTTCTCCGCCGAACAGGCGGCGCAATAGGTCCGCTGGAAAGCTTCATCCCACGGGGTTTCTAATGCGGGAATGGAGGCCNGGAACTCCGCCAGAACGGCAGGGGAGGCGGTGATCTGGTCAAAATACGTCTTTGCCATGGTTTACTCCTCCTCTTTGTGGAGGTCCACGCCCTCCAGGGCCTCCCACACGGCCCGCTCCCAGGCTTTGGCCCACCCGGATTTGGCTTTCCGCACGGCCTCCACCGCTATGGCCTCGGTGCCGTCGTCCCACAGCAGGCGGCAGTTGTCCACTACTATGGCGCTGTCATGCTCCGCCGCGTCCCGCTCCACCATGCCCAGGTAGGACAGCGGGATCCCCCAGCAGGCCAAACTCTCCGCCTGGAAAATCTGAAACCCCTGCATGATCACCGGCACCAGGTCCACGTCGTCGCCGCGCTCACCGATCCGCCAGGCGTTCATTTCTTCGGCGGCGGTTTCCGGTATGACCAGCTGCGGGTTCAGGTCTTTCATAATGTTGGTGGGTTCCTTGTCCCCCGGTATCATTCCGGCGTGTTCCACGATGGTGGCCAGTACCTTGCGCGGCATGACCTCCCGGCGGGCCTGAATATACCAGGACTGCGTATAGATGGACATGACCCCGCCCTGGCTGTTGACGGTGTACCCGCCGCCCTTATAGGCCCGCTTGATGGCCCGGACCACCCCGGCCTCATTGATCAACATTTTTTCATCCCCTTTATATGATGTATGGCATTTTCACCGGCACGTCCCCCGGCTCCGCCGCCCACACCTGGGCGTCCGTGATCTCCGTCCAGTCACACCGCCACACCTCCGCCGCGTTCATTATGGCGGCCAGGTTGGAGGAATGGGGGACCACCACAGTGCCGTGGGCGGGGTGGATCACCCTGGCCCTCCCTGGGGCGCTCCAGCGGCTTTCCCGTGACCGCTTTCCTGCGGCTGTCAGTATGCGGGCGCGTTCCGCCGGGTCTATTCCCCGGCCCATGCGTTCACCGTACACTCCCACCGTTCCAGGGCCTCCAGAACGGCGTCCGTGTAGTCGTTGGAGGTGATCCCGGCCTCCCAGGCTGCCCGCGCTCCAGCTTGCCCTCTGTTGTAGGCCATGGCCACCATGGCCGCGTCCCCATATTCCACCAGGTATTTCCCCAGCTTGTAGCACCCTCCGGCTATGTTGCCCTCCGGGGTGGTGGGGTCCAGGCCGGTGGCGGCCTCCAGTTCCGCGTGATATGTCCCATTGGGTCCGGGGTTCAGTTGGAAGATCCCCACCTCTCCAGCCGGTCCTATGGCGTCCATGTTGAACTGTCCACGGGTTTCCCAGTCTGCCACGGCCAGGGCCAGGGGATAGGGGCACCCATACAGGTGGCAATNGGTCCGCATATAGTCTTGGTATTCCCAGGACAGGGGCACCGCCGCCGAAAAATAGCCCTGGGCCTCCAGCGCCTCCCCGATCCGCTGTTTCTCCGCCAGGTCCTCCGTTGCCCGGTACAGGGCCGCGAACTCCCACGGGCCGATCACCTCCACCGGCTCGGTGGTCAGCAGGTCCGCCCCCACGCTGGCGGTCACTGTCGCGGCAGGTCTGGCTGTTTCCTCCGCCCGCTCGGTGCCTGTTGCCTTTACGGCCACGATCAGGGCCACAATGGCCAGCAGCAGTGCCAGCACCATGCCGCGCCGCTGGCGCTCCAGGTCCCGCTCGATCTCCCTGCGGTTCCGCCGGATCTCCCTGCCGGTGTTGACCTCCTCCTGGCGTCTCACTTCCACCTCACAGTCGTGTTTCGCCCGCTGGATTTTCACGGTGTCCTCAATGTCCCACAGTTTTTCCGTGTGACCCTCCACCACGCTTTCCACGTTATTCAGCCTTGGCGCATGGTTCATCAGCGATTTTTTTACTTTTTCAACCGTTTCCTCTAATTCCCCCACCCGCCGCTCCATGTTGCGGGCGTACTTTTCAGCCCTCTGGCTCATTTGTCCGTCCCCTCCTTTTTCCTGCGGGTTGGCCACCCGGTCACGTCATACGGGATCCCAAACCGGCGGCGGCCACACTCCGCACAGGTGATTTTCTCGCACCGCATGGCGGCGGGTTTNACGGTCTTGCCCCTGGCCTCCAGGNCCACGGTGCAGGGCTTACACAGCAGTTTTTTCACTCCGCCGCGCTCCTTTCGTCGATCCAGGCGGCGCACATATCCGCCTCCTGCAGACGCCACACCCACGGGGTCAGGTTCATGGCCTCCGTCATGGAGCGGGATCCGCCTTNCNCCGNGTCGTCNTAGGCCCCCATCNGCCACCGGATGGCCAGGGCCTCCTCCTCGGTCAGTGCCAGGTGGCGGGTGATCAGAAACAGGCTTTTCTCCCCATGGCCCAGCGGGAACGGGTCCCGGAATGTATAACCCAGATAGTCCTCCCATTTTCCCGTTTCCTGGTTCTTGCGTCGTTTTGTTTCCTGGTGATACACCCCCGCCTTGCACACGTCATGCAGCAGGCCCAGGATCGCCACGGTTTCCTCCTCCGCCTCCGAAAGCTGGCGCACACCTGGCGCGTTCCGGTCCGTCATGTCCCGGACGGTGATTTCCCGCAGGCTGGAGGCAGGTGCCGTGAAAAAGTCCGTTTCATTCTCCAGCCAATACAGCAGGGCCGTCCTGCCGTTTCGCCCGATACTGCGGTTATACACCGCCAGAAAATCCGCCCTCGGATCTCTTGCTATCTGTTCCACGTTTACCTCCTATTCCTCCGGGGCCTCGTTGCCCCAGGCGTCCCAGCCGTCCGCCCTCTGNCGGGCGAATAACTCAATACGGGGCACGTCGCCCAGCAGTTCCACGATCCGCCGCCTGGTTTCGTCCGGTTTTTTGCTGTGCCCCTCAAAAGGGGCCTCTNTGACCTGGTGGACCTTGTGACTGCGGATCCGCTCCCCGGCCTTAAATCCGGGGGACACACCCAGCAGGCACACCTCCGCGTTTGCGCGGGTGTAGGCTCCCATGCCCCAAAAATTCCCGCCGTTTTTCCGGTTTTTCTTGACCCAGACAAATGCGGCGGTGACATACCGAAACCCCCACGCCTCCATGACCTTGATGGCCTCCGCAATATTGGGGAACGTGGCCCACATGAAACAGGCCGCGCCCTCCGCGCAGATGGAGGGAACCGGCANGGCACNGATCGCGGCGGTGTCCATTGTCTGATAGTGTTTCGCCGCGTTGCCCCGGCTCTTTTCCGTGGCTCCACACTGGCGATATGCCCACGGCGGAACCGCATAGATCACGCTGTACNGCCGATCAGGTAGCTGGAGAAAGTCCGCCATAGCTGCCACCCCTTTCCACCCGCCGCTGTGTGGGCTTGTCCGCCCACGGACAGGNCCGCCGGTGGAGTACAAAGGCCAGGGGGAGGTCCCGGCTCTCCTCCTCCGGCTTGGCCTGCCGCCCGGTGATGGTTGCGCCCATATCGTCCAGGAACGCCTCCGGGCCGCCGTCCTCGATCACGAAAACGGGATCCGGGTCCACGGGGACCTGCTTGCCCTCCATGCTGGTGANCCAGTCGATTTCCTGGCCGCAAAATTTCCACCGCGCCACAGGCCGCCCTCCTCTCCGCCTCCGTGGTGAACTTCTCCACCATGCCCCGCTCCAGCAGGTCCTTGGCGTCCAGGTCATGGACCACGCGGGAAACCTGCGGCCCGCAAAACTCCTTTTTGTCGATGGACAGCAGGGCCTTTCCCATACAGGTGGAGAAAAACGCCACGCACAGCAGGCCGTCCGCGTCTGTCCATTTCAGCCACCAGTCCGGCGCCCGGTATGCCTTGGTGATTGTCACCCGGCGCATGGGCGGCAGGTCCTCAAATTCGCCCACCAGCTTGTAAAGGCTGGTTTTGTTGGCTTTCAGTCTGAACATTTACCCCACACCTCCCCAAACCAGGCCATGATCCGCTTTTCGTATTTCTTGCGGATCCGCTTTTTCTTTGTGCGGCGGTAGCGGTTGGCCAGTTCCGGCTTGAATATCCGCGCCAGGTGTACGGCCATGGCTAACTCCAGGGAGTAGAAGAACGCCCGCAGGCCCTCCGCCGCCACTTCCACGGTCACGGACATATCGCCCCATATCTCCGCCAGCCTCTCCGCCGCCGCTGCCGCCTCCTCCGCAGTCACGCCGCCCGCCGAATAGTCCGGCGTGATTTCCGGCATGGGGTGGCCGATTTCCACGGGTTTGCCGTCAATGTAGGCCACCACGGTGCCGCTGTTGCTGTCAGGTCCCACTTGGCCACCCCTCCCCGCGCTCATACCCCAGCAGGATATTGTGGGCGATACCGGGCAGGCTTTCCCGCTCGGCCTCCAGTTCCAGCAGCTTGTTGTATGAAATTCCCGCGCTTTCCAGCTTTGTGCGAAACTCTTTTGCCGCCGCCGTTGCCGCCCGTATGGCTACCTGCTCTTTTGCGGCGTCCTCTGCCTCAAACCTCTGGCGCAATTCTTCCAGGCTGATTTCACCGTTTGCGATTTTCTGGCAAAACTCTTTTGCGTCGTCCAGGTGCAAACGGAAATGTCCAGATGTGTTAATACCTCTGCCCTTTCCCTTGGTGTCGTAGGTGCTGACGGCATAGGCTGGGGCGCACGTCCCCAGGAGTGTGCGATCCGCGTGGATTCGATAGATCACCCCGTCCTGGCGGCCCTCATAACTGCCCCGATTATTCTTGAACTTAATTTCCTTTCTTTTTGCCATGGTGTCCTCCTATCTGCCGGCGGCCTCCGCCGCCTGGCCGCTGTCGGTGGGCTGTCCGGCCCGCTTGCCCCGCCGCTCCAGCGACGCCTGCACCCGGCGCTGGGCCACGTCCGCGCTGTACCGCAGGCGCCGATCCGGCAGGCGGGTCCCGTCCTGTCCCCTGGTCAGTTCCTTGTAGACCACATGAACAGACACGCCCGTGGTTTCGGAAATTTCTTTCGGCGTCCGCCCGTCCTCCCACAGTTTTTCGATTTTCTGGCGGTCCTCCAGGGTCCTAAAAGCATAATCGGCCACGTCCTCACCCCCAAACGATAAAAAAATTAGGCCACACATGGCCGTGTGGCCTTGTGTAACCTAATAATAATGGCTGCCACGGATTGCAAAAATCGGAATTCCGCTGTGTACAACGGGCCGATTTGTGATACAATAGGGAAAACTGTCGAATCATGGAGGAGCCGCTATGAACGAGGAGCTGTCCGGAGTGAATTTGAGGGAACGGGAAACGTCCGCCCGTCCGCTGGGAGAGGCGGCCGGAAACAAGCGGAAGACGCCGACCTCCCGTGCCGGGAGGAGGCCTGGCCGGGCGGGATTGGCGGTCCTGCCCCTGGCGATCTCCATTCTTGCGCTGATTGTCGCCGGGACGGCGCTGCTTCTGGTTCTGCGCGGAGTCGGGGAGCCGGAGATCCCGCCCGAGGCGGAGGAGGAGCCCGTTACCTTCCGGTTTGGCGACATGGTGCTGACGCCCCTGGAGGGAATGCCCCTGAATCCCTATTCTAAGGAGGGCTTTTCCGTGGATGAAAAGGGCCGGGTTGCCTATGCCTTCGGCGGGCGGCGGGCCAAGGCGGGCGTCGACGTGTCCACGCACCAGAAGGACGTGGACTGGCGGGCGGTGGCGGCGGACGGCGTCGACTTCGCCATCCTCCGGCTGGGCCACAGGGGCTATAGCGAAGGCGGCCTGTTCCTGGATCAGACGTTTGAGAAAAACCTCCAGGGGGCGCTGGACGCCGGTCTGGAGGTAGGCGTTTACTTCTTCTCGCAGGCAATCACACCGGAGGAGGCGGAGGAAGAGGCGGATTATATCCTGGAGGTTCTGGACGGACAGGCGCTTACCTTCCCCGTGGCCTTCGATTGGGAGCCCATCACCGGGGACGAGGCCCGGACCGACGGCCTGGACGGAGAGACGATGACCCGCTGCGCCGCCGCCTTCTGCAAGCGGATTGAAAACGCGGGCTACCGTCCGGCGGTCTATTTTAACCAGACCCAGGGCTATCTGCACTACGATCTGCGGGAGCTGACGGACTATGAGCTCTGGCTGGCGGAGTACGGCACCGTGCCGGATTTCTATTACCATTTTGACCTGTGGCAGTACTCCCACACCGGCCGGGTGGACGGCATTCAGGGAGACGTGGATATGGATTTGGCCTTTTGACGGGGTTTGGACTGAAGAGAGTCTTGCGGAACCGATGAAAACGCGCACCTCCCCTGGGGCGGCATGATTGACCCTGGGGGAGACGCGCGTTTTACCGTCAGCGGGTTTTGGCAGGAGGCGCTAGTTCTTCCGGGGTTCTCCGCGGCCCCCAGGCGAAAGCCCGGCGTTCCGTCTTGGAGAAGCGGACGCCGTCAATTTACTCAAATGGACCGCCCCGTTCCCTGACGCCGATGTGCCCACGCAGGCAAAACAGCGTATAGAGGAGCCCCTTTCAAGCAGTGCTGCTATTTCGGGACAGCTCCAGCAGGAACGCCCCCAGTTCCCGGCCCTTCTCCTGCCCATGAACGAGGTAGAGAGGCAGTTCTCGCTGAAGGCCCCGGTGCCAGTCGTTAATGATAAAGTTCAAATATAGAACCGGGTTTTCCCTCTGGTCATAAGCGAAAAGGGGAATTTGATAGTCCTTTTCTACCTCGACCTTTCTGCTCCGGGCGCCTTGGGGAAGAAAGCGGAGGATGACCTCCAGGGGATTGCGGTGGAAACGGAGTTCCGCAAAGCGCTCCAGGACGATATCCATTTCGGGTTCCCCGGCGGTGAGATCCAGATTGCCCGGATGGTTAAGGTCAGCCTGCCGCCAGACGGTAACGGACAGATACACTGGTTCTTCACAGCCCATCAAGTCGTAAATATCCACTGGCCTTGCGTACCAGAGGCACCAGACTGCCGCCAGGATCAGGATGCCCCGTCGGATGACCATCCGGTGCTGCTGGAGGTATGCCTTCATCGCTTCTCCCCTCGGCTGGTGCTGTCTGCGAGGCATCCGGCGGTCCGCCGCGAAGGACAATGCCGCGCCGCAGCTCCGGCAGTAGCGGACAGCGNCTGGCTTCAGCCATGGTGGGACGCTGCCTTTGCGGCACGCAGGGCAGCGGAGCTTTAGACTGCACAGCCGCCACGCCGCCAGCAGAAGCCCGGCTCCCGCCAGGGTCAGGAGGAGCTTAGCATATCGAAGCTCCTCGTCCGGCCTCCAGATTCGCGGGTGCGGAAATCCTGTGGGAATCATCGCTGCGACCGCCAGGCAGAGCAGTCCCGCCGCCAGCAGAAACATGGCCCGCCGGGCTGGTTCCCCGCCCAGCAACAAAGGTGTCTTGGCCTCCGGGATTTCTTTTGGCAGACCGCCTGGGCGGTCGTCATAGGGATATACCTTCCCGCAATGAGAGCAGTATTCATCGTCCCAATAGGACCACCTGGGCCGGGGGCCAAGCCCGCCGCAGTGGGGGCAGTTCGAGGTGAACAGGTGGCAGAACCCGCCGAGAAGCATCAGCGTGGCGCCGCAGGCGGCCATCCAGCCGATGGAGGTTTCCGACACGAGAAGCACAATTTCCCCCAAAAGCAAAGCGATCAACAGCATTGCCAGGCCCGAGCCCATCAGAACGATGGACGCGCGGGCCCATTTTCTTTTCAACATATCCGAAGCCTCCAAAATTTTTCCCCTGCGTGTGAAACGTTTGACCGGCCTGAGACAATTATACTATAAATAAGCCTTTTTGTCACATTGAGGCGAATCCGCTTCCCAGGCGGACTGCCTCTATAGGGTTATAGTTGTTTGGGGAAGGGAAAATATTACAGGCTTCAACAATATCTTTACATTTTTTTCTATTTAAGCTATGATCAACACGGAGAGGAGGCGCTGCGCGTGGAATCTGTAAAAGACTGGGTTGACAGCTTATATCTGCAATATTCGCCGAAAATGGTGGCGATAGCCATGCGTGCGGGCTTTTCTATAGAGGAAGCGGAGGACCTCACCCAAGAGGCGTTTCTGCTCTTTTTGACCAAGGCCCCGACGCTACAGGAAGACCACCGCTCTCCCGGCGGTTATCTGTTCGTCACGCTGCGGAACCTGATCGGGGACGCCCTGCGGCGGCGCCGGAGAAGGAAGACCCTGTCTTATGGGGAAGTGCCGGACGAGGGAAAGGAAGACGCGTATTTTACCTCCCTGCGGGACGCGCTTCCGCCGGAGCTGGAGGAAAGGGACCGGGAAATCCTGATTGCCTATTACGAGGAGCAAGTGGGCTATGAGGAATTGTCCAAACGGCTGGGCATTCCCGTGGAACGGTGCAGGGTTTGGGTCTTCCGGGCGAAGAATCGGTGCNGCAAGCTCCTGGAGGATAAAAATTTTCCCCCGGCAGAGGAAATAAAAGCCCCCGCTGAGACAATTAAAGAGATAGGAGGTGATCCGGATGCTTCACGATGATCGAAACCGTGAGGAGGTCCGCCAATTGGAGGACGACTTTTTCGACTGGCTTGAAACGGCGGACGCCGAAGAGCTGGAAAGCGGGACCCTGGATGGATTCCTGGAAGAGCTGGAGCGGGTGGACCCTCTGCCCGGCGGCTTCGACCCGGAAAGGTCCCTGGCGGGCTTTCACGAAAAATACGCGGCGTTCCTGGAGCCTCAGAGCCGGGGAAGGCGTCAAAACCGTATGTCCCGCCGGGCTTTTTGGGCCGTAGCGGCGGTGATTGCGGTGCTGGCCTCCATGGTGACGGTTCAGGCTTTTGGCATGGACATCTTCGGCTTTTTTGGCCGATGGACGGATGAGCGGTTTACTTTCACCGGCTCGGCGGACAAGGCGGGCTATCAGGAGAAGGACCGGAACTACCCCTTTGCGGAAGGAGAGACTGCGGAGTTTTCGACTCTCGACGAGGCGCTGGAAGCGTTTCGGATAAACCTTCCCTTGGTCCCCCATTGGTTTCCGGAGCGGTTTGGGGAGCTTGAGGTTACAGGCTCTGTGATGCCTTCTGGGATGCTGATTTTTGCCAGTTCTGGGGAAGGGGAACAATTTCTGACAGTCGAATACTCCGAATTTGGGGAAGACGGCCCCGCTGTTGTCGTTGAAAAGGATAAAAATGAGACTATTGTCTATGAAACCAACGGTATGCGGCACTATATTGTAACTGATCATGGCGACTGCAGGGCGGCATGGACTGTAGACAATATACTGTGTATTATTTGCGCTCCAATCACAGTGGAGGAAATGGAACGAATCATTGGCTCCATCTATTCCGATATAGACAGGAAACGGATGATCGAGTTGATCTACACCGGAAACGGAGGGGACCCTGCATTGGCTTCAGGGGAAGAGAAGCTGCACTACCGCTCTATTGAGGAGGCGCTGGAGGAATTTCAGCTGGATATTGCCGCCCCAAAATGGTTCCCGGAGCAGTTCGGGGAGCTGGAAGTGACCGGCACCGTCATGCCGGGTCAGAAGTCTGTTTATGCCTGGGTGGAGACGGACCAAAAGGATTTTTTAGGCATCAGCTATGCAAAATACGGAGAGGGTATTCCTGGGACAGTCATTGAAAAGGACGGCAATTCCCCCGTTCTCTATGAGAGCGGAGGTGTCCGGCACTATCTCCTGACCGATCATAACTGGCGTAAGGCGGCTTGGATACAGGACGGGATTGAGTGCATCATCGGAGGAACCGTCACGGAAGAGGAGATGAAAAGAATCATTGATTCCATTTATCTCGACGGGGAAAAGGAGGCTCCCAGTGACGAGTACGCCGGCTTGTTACAGGCCGCTCTTGATGAGTGCGGAATTTCAGGGGAGTTTGTTCCAACCTGGTACCCGGAGGGGTTTGAGGCGTCTGAGCCGGAGATTATCCGCACGAGTCGGAGCGACATTGTGAACACGATGTTTCAAGATGCCGGAGAACGTTTTTTCAGCATAAGGATACATCGCTATCATTCGTCAGAAGATGTGGAATCATTTATATTTGAAAAGGATAAAACCCCTGTCGAACAGTATACTAGCGGCACGAAAACGGTTTACATACTGTCCAACAATGACACCATTACCACAACCTGGTCCGACGGATTGAGCTTTGAAACGATATCTGGCAATCTCACGGTGGAAGAATTTAAAAAGATCATTGATTCCATTGATTCGTAGGCCCGGCCCGCCGGGGGAAGGGAGAATCCGCCATGACTGAGAAGCTGTACCAATAGGCTAAAACCGCTTGAGTAAAGTGCTGAAAGCAGCAATGGTGCAAACA
>NZ_CAJMXG010000055.1:0-15219 GCF_905219725.1 Oscillibacter sp. CU971 | reverse complement strand
GGAAACGGAAGTCCTTCAAATAGGCCAGGAACTCCTCGGAAAACAGATTCCGGTCCCGGAGGTACGCGATGTCCTCCTCGTCAAAATGCAGATCCAGAATATACTCAATGAGCTGGTCCAGGCCCGCGCAGATGGCAAAGCCCCCCTTGTCCGGCACGTCCCGGAAGAACACGTCGAAATAGGTCATCCGGTCCTGAAAGCCCGCCTGGAAATAGCCGTTGCCCATGGTCAGCTCATAGAAGTCACAGAGCATGGTCATGTTCAGCTTTTGTTCGGTGCGCATGGCAGGAGCCCCCTCTTCTGAAGTTGTTCCCTTGATTATAAGCAAAGCGCCGCGGAAATGCAATCTCTTTTTTGGGAAAAATTCACGAAAAATGCAGGGGATATCGGGTATATTTTTGCCAATAGCGGCAGGGCCCGCCTTTAGGCGGGCCCTGCGTTTTTTCAGGATGCTTGGTCGTGCTCCAGCTGCCAGAAGCCCTCCGCCCGGTCCGCCCGAAGGTACACGGCCGTTTCCTCCGCAAAGCTGTCGGTGAAGCTCTCGCGGACGGTTTCGCCCTCCGCCGTCTCGAAGGAAACCGTATAGGTCAGGCCGTCCTCCTCCGGCAGGGTAAAGGAGCAGAGCTGGGTGTCGGAAATAGCCGCCTCCGACGAGAGGGTTTCGCCGCCGTATTCCACGGTGATGTTGGAGATGGCCTCCGGGGCGTAGTTGGTGAGAATCAGGTTGCCCTCCACGGCTTCCTCCCTCTGCCCGCAGGCGGCGAGAAGAAGCAGGAGGCCGAACGCCCAAAACAGCTTTCTCATCCCTCCGCCTCCCGCAGACGCTCCACAATGGTTCGTTTTGACACGGAGCGGTAGGNCCAAAGGGGCACCAGGGCCNCCAGNGCCNGGANGATNGGCAGGATCACCAGGATGGGCGTCACGGTAAGCCGGTAGGAGAAGAACCAGAAGACATCCGACAGGACGGTCCCCATCAGGGGGCCGATGCACACCGTCATCACCAGGGACACCGCCAGGGCCAGGAGGGTGTAATAAAGGCCTTCGTACACCAGCNTGGTTTTCAGCTGCTTCCCGGTCATGCNGATGNACTGGAGCACCGCCAGCTCNCNCTTCCGGGTGANGATGCCCGTGAGGACCGCGTTGACGAAGTTCAGCACGCCCACAAGGCCGATGATGAAGCTCAGCGCGCCGCCCATGGTCATGAACATGCCCCGGAAGCCCTCGAACTCGGCGACGTAGGTGGCCCGGCTCTCATAGTCGTAGAGGGGCTGGACGCTCTCCGTGTACTCCGCCAGGAAGGACTCCATGCCCGCCTCCGCCTCGTCGGTGGTGTTGAAGAGATAGGTCATGACGCTGTCGGTGCCGGTGTCCTGTTTGAACCGCTCCGCCCCCAGGATGAAACCATCGCAGCCCACAACCCGATAGCGGTAGGAGATGCTGCTGGGAACCTGCACCAGGGCGCAGACGGTGTAGTCGATGTCCTCATAGACCTTGGCCCGCTCTCCCCAGGGGCGGTTTCCCTCGATGGCGGCGTCCAGGTCCTCAACGATCTCCCCGGTGTCCCGGTAGAAATACTCCATCTCGGTGATATAGCGGACCGTCNCGGTGTCCCCAAGCTTGGCCCAATTGCTGCTCCATTGGGTGGCGTTATAGTCGTCGGGCAGGTACACGGCGGCGATGGCCTTTTGGCTGGGGTCCGACAGGGGGGCCAGGTCTCCCTCCAGCACGTCCAGCAGGCTCAGGGGAAAGTCCTCCATGCCGTACATCTGCACGCCGGCCTCCAGAAGCCCGCTGGGCAGCCGGGCCGTTCCCGCGATGATTTCATCCACAACCTCCGGGGTATTATACGTTCCATAGCCCATCCGGAGCCAGTCCTCGGTGACAAACTGCTNTATGGCGGANACGCCGCCGTAGACCCGTCCGCTCTCCTCCACGCCGCTCCGGGCGCTCACGTCGGAGATGATGCTCTCCGGCACCGCCTGATCGGCGGTGCGGAAGCCGCCGCTGGTCTGAAAATAGGCCGCGTCCCCCAGGATAAAGTCCACGTCGGCCATATGGGCCAGGTACTTGTTCATGTCGAAGCCGGTGGAGAACGTGTAGGTAATCGTGGCCAGCACCACCGCCAACATCAGGGAAATGACCGTCACCATGGTTTTNCCCCGGCTCCGGCCCAGATTGGCCCAGGCCATGCCCGGAAGGGACGCGCCGCTCCGGGCTCTGCGGACCTTCTCCCGCTTCCCCGCCTTTTTCGGACCGCCGCCCTCGGTGTAGCGCACGGCCTCCACCGGGGAGACCTTCGCCGCCATGCGGCCCGGACGGGCGCAGGAGAGGAACACGGTCAGCAGGGCGAACAGCGCCGCTCCAATGAAAATCAGGGGGTTGAAGGAGACGAAGGCNTTCTTGTAGCTCAGCTGGGCCATGATGACCGGGGTGAGCTTGTTGCCGATGACAAAGCCCAGGAGCAGTCCAATGGGGATGCCGATAAGGCTGAGAAGNAGGGCCTGCTGCCGGACGACGCGTTTGATCTGCTTGCCGGTGGTGCCGATGGTTTTCAGAAGGCCGTAAAACCGGATATCGTTGGTGACGGAAATTTGGAAGACGTTGTAGATAATCAGGTAGCCGGTGAAGATAATCAGCAGCAGCAAAACCACAATGGCGATCAGCGTNGAGATATCAAAGCTGTTGGAAAGCTGGGCCCCGGAGTAGCCCCAGTTGACGCCGATTTTCAAGTAATTCTCCCCCTGGGGGTCGTCGTGCTGATAGCCGTGGTTCTCCAGGATCTGAAGGATATTCTCCTCGATCTGGAGGTCGCTTTTGAACATCATGTCCAGGTTCCATTCTCCGGTCATGGAGTAGGGGTCCCCGCTGCCCTGGGCACAGAACTCCTCGGCGGCGGAGCGGGGCAGGAGCACATTGCTGGCCACCAGGGCGCTGTCGTACTCCCACCATCCCGAGAGGGTGAAGGTCCGGGTGACCAGCTTCCGGCTGGAGGTGTTTTCGTCAAGGTAGAAGGAAATGGTGAATTTCGCGCCCACCTTCGGCTCCACCCCCAGAAGGGCCAGAACGCGGGTGTCCGTGGCGGCCTCGTCGGTGCCCTCCCGGGGGAGGGTCCCTTCGACTGGCTGGCAGAAGTAGTGGGGCGCGGCGGCGGGCTCCAGGTAGGAGACCTCCACATGGGATTTGTTGAAGGGCGGGTCCGCGGGCATGCCCACGAACAACCGGGCGAAGTCCCCTTGAATCAGCGGGTCCGTCCGCATTTCCTCCACCTGCTCCCAGGTGAGGCCCTTGATGGTGCCGTGAAAGTCGCCGCCCGCCTGGCGGAAATTCTCCTGCTGGAAGGAATAGTTGATGGAGGAAGCGATGGTAAAGAGGGAGGTGAACAAGATGGTGGTTAGGGCAATGGCCAGGACGGCCACGATGTTGCGGGTCCGGGCGGCCCGCATGGACCGGAAGCCCAGGCGGCGGACGCAGCCCTTGTTGGCGACACGGATCATGGTTATGCCTCCTCCCCGGTGGTCCGGGAGGACCGGATTTTTCCGTCCTCAATGCGGATGATGCGGTCCGCCATTTGGGCGATTTCCTCGTTGTGGGTAATCATGACGATGGTCTGGGCAAACTTCTCGCTGGTGATTTTCAGCAGGGCCATCACGTCCTGGCTGGTTTTGGAGTCCAGGTTGCCGGTGGGCTCGTCGGCCAGGATGATGGCGGGCTTGGCCGCCAGGGCCCGGGCGATGGCCACCCGCTGCTGCTGGCCGCCGGAGAGGTTGTTGGGCAGGTTCCGGAGCTTTTTCTCCAGGCCCAGAGTCTCGATGATCTGGTCCACGTAGGCGGCGTCGGGCTTCTGGCCGTCCAGTTGAATCGGGAGGACGATGTTCTCATAGACGCTGAGGACAGGGACCAGGTTGTAGTTCTGGAAGANAAAGCCGATTTTCCGGCGGCGGAAGATGGTGAGAGCCTCGTCCTTGAGGGAGAAGATGTCTTTCCCGTCCACGCTGACGGAGCCGGAGGTGGGGCGGTCCAGCCCGCCCAGCATATGGAGGAGGGTGGACTTGCCGGAGCCGGAGGTGCCGACCACGGCGGCGAATTCGCCCTTTTCCACCGTCAGGTCCACGCCGTCCAGGGCACGGACCTCCGTCTCGCCGGAGCCGTAGTGCTTGTGCAGGGCCTTTGTCTCTAAGATTGTCATATTCTGATACCTCCAAGGTAAAGTGTTTTCAANCCATGGGGCTTTTACTGCAGATACTCTACCATAGGAATCTGTCCAGATTCTTTCTCAAATCTTACAGAGTTGAAAGAAGCTGCTCCCCCTCCCGAAGGGCGAGTACAGGCTCCCTTGCATTTTGCGTACCTTTCCGCTACAATAAACCTGCGGAGATAAAAACACGGCCCGGTCGGTAGTCCGGGCGTACCCCTTCGGGTATCAGTAACCTGCCTCCTTTGGTTGTCCATTCTCCGTGAGAGACACGAAAAGGAGGAACCGCGTATGGAAACCGGATNCGCAAATTTGACAGTCCGCTTTGAGGACCCCTTCTGGGTCCTGCTCTATGAGTGGGGCGGCGGCGGAACCTATGAGGCCTGNAAGCTCCCCTTCGGGGCCGAGCCGGGGGACCAGGAGGTCTACGCCTTTTTGCTGGAGAACTGGCGGAGCCTGCGCTTCAGCCCGCCCGTCGCCGCCAAGGGCCCCTTAGAGAGGAAGGTCAGCCCCAAGCGCGCCCGCCGGGAGGCCCAAAGGGCCGTCCGCCCAGCCGCCATAGGCACCAAAGCCCAACAGGCCCTGGCTCTCCAGCGGGAGGAGGGCAAAGCCGCCCGGACCCGCCGCAGCCGGGCGGAACGGGAGGCGGAGGAGGAGCGGAAATTCGCCCTCCGGCAGGAAAAACGGAGGGAGAAGCGGAAGGGACATTAGATTCGGAAGAGATACGCAAGCAGCGCCCCGGAGAGGACCTCCCTCTCCGGGGCGCTGTNCATTGGCTCTGCCCGTGGTTCCGCTCCATAGAGGCGGCGTGCTCCCGCTCCATCACGTCCAGCAGTTCCGCGACGCGGCCGGAGGAATAGCGTTCCCGGCAGGCGGCCAAGGTCTGGGCAAACTCCTCCGAGCCGCCGTGCCAGGCGGCGTCGGCGGTGGCGATGCTATTGCAGACCTTATCCGCCGCCAGGGGCTGGTCCCAATAGTCCACCCGCTGGTCCCCCATGAGGACCAGATAGGCCAGCACCGTGTCCGGCGCTTCCAGGAAGCGGCTGCGGAGTTCCTCGCTGGAGCCCTCTGTCAGCGCGTCACCCCACAGGTCGAAGACAANGAGCTGGTCCAACGGGACTGTGTTCGTATGGTTGAAGATATACTCAAAGCGTTCATCATTCAAGGTCTGGGAGATGCCGAAGGACTCCAGGTCGACGCTGACCGCCTCCCACTCCGTCTCCTCCAGTTCCGGGAAGCCGGAGGGGACCGGGGCTGTTTCTTCCGGCGGCAGGTCCTCCGGCGGCGCTTCGGACGGCGAAGCCCCCTGCCCGCCGCAGGCGGCAAGCAGGAGGCACAGCGCCAACGNCAGAGCAATGACGTCCGTGACGTTCGTTTTCATATTACTTGCTCAGAGCCTCGTCGATGGCCTTGGCGGCGGTTTTGCCCGCGCCCATGGCCAGGATGACCGTGGCCGCGCCGGTCACCGCGTCGCCGCCGGCATAGACCTTCTCCCGGGAGGTCAGGCCGNCTTCGTTCACCACGATGCCGCCCTTGCGGTTGATTTCCAGGCCCTTGGTGGTGGACTTAATCAGGGGGTTGGGGCTGGTGCCAAGAGACATAATCACGCAGTCCACGTCCAGGTCGGACTCGCTGTCCGGTACCTCAATGGGCCGCCGCCGCCCGGAGGCGTCGGGCTCGCCCAGCTCCATGCGGATGCAGCGGATTTTGTTNACGTCGTCGTTTTCGTCGGCAAAGATTTCCACCGGGTTGCAGAGNGTCTTGAAGATGATGCCCTCCTCCTCGGCGTGCTCCACCTCTTCCTTCCGGGCGGGGAGCTCCTCCATGCCCCGGCGGTAGACGATGTACACCTCGGCCCCCAGGCGCTTGGCGCAGCGGGCCGCGTCCATGGCAACGTTGCCGCCGCCCACCACGGCCACCTTCTTGGGCCGCTGAATGGGAGTATCCGAGTCGGGCAGGTACGCCTTCATCAGGTTGATACGAGTCAAAAACTCGTTGGCGGAGTAAACGCCCCGATAGTTCACGCCGGGGATGTCCATGAACATGGGAAGGCCCGCGCCGGAGCCGATGAACACGGCCTCGAAGCCCTGCTCCTCCATCAGCTCGTCGATGGAGATGGTCCGGCCGATAACCGTATCCGTGGCGATGGTCACGCCCATGGCCTTCAATCCGTCCACTTCCTTCTGGACGATGGCCTTGGGCAGACGGAACTCGGGGATGCCGTACACCAACACGCCGCCCGCCAGGTGCAGGGCCTCGAACACGGTGACGTCATAGCCCTTCCGGGCCAGGTCGCCCGCGCAGGTGAGGCCCGCGGGGCCGGAGCCCACCACGGCGACACGGTGGCCGTTGGAAGCGGGCTTTTCCGGGGCCTCGGTGCAGTGGGCGTTGTGCCAGTCGGCGACAAACCGCTCCAGACGGCCGATGCCCACGGGATCGCCCTTCTTGCCCCGGACGCAGTACATCTCGCACTGGGTCTCCTGGGGGCACACCCGGCCGCAGACNGCGGGCAGGGCGGAGGTGTTGGAAATGATCTGGTAGGCCGCCTCAAAGTCGCCCTTGGCCACCTCTGCGATGAACTCAGGGATATGTACCATGACGGGGCAGCCCTGCATGCAGGCGCGGTTCTTGCAGTTTAAGCAGCGCTGGGCCTCGTCCAGAGCCTGTTCCTCGGTGTAGCCCAGGGCCACCTCCTGGAAGTTCTTATTCCGGACGTTGGGGTCCTGGGAGGGCATGGGGTTTTTCTGTAAAGACATATTGGCCATGATTATTCGGCCTCCTTCTTAAAGAGGTTGCAGGTTTCCTCGTGCTNGTGCTTCTCGAATNNCATATACATCTGGTTCCGCTTCACGGCCAGATCCCAATCCACCTTGTTACCGTCGAAGTCCGGGCCGTCCACGCAGGCGAACTTCATCTCGCCGCCCACGCTCAGGCGGCAGCCGCCGCACATGCCGGTTCCGTCGATCATGATGGGGCTCATGGAGACGGTGGTGGGGACGCCGTAGGGCTCCGTGGTCTTGGAGACGAACTTCATCATGACNNTGGGGCCGNTGGCGAAGANCNCGTCGTACTGGTTCCCTTCTTCAATGAGCTCCTTCAAAGCCTCGGTGACCAGGCCCTTGCGGCCATAGNTTCNGTCGTCGGTGCAGACGATGAGCTTGTCGGAGGACTTCTTGAACTCGTCCTCGAGAATCACCAGGTNCTCGGTGCGGAAGCCNACCNCGGCGTGGANCTNGNCCCNGTCGTCGTGGAACTTTTTCAGCACCGGGTAGGCGATGGCGCAGCCCACGCCGCCGCCGACCACGCAGACCTTTTTCTTGCCCTCGGTCTCGGTGGCCTTGCCCAGGGGGCCCACGAAGTCCTGGAGGCAGTCGCCCTCGCTGAGATGGCTGAGCTTTTCCGTCGTCGCGCCCACGGTTTGGACGATGATGGTGACGGTGCCCTTTTCCGGGTCGTAGGCGTTGATGGTAATGGGGATGCGTTCGCCCTTTTCGTCCACCCGGAGGATGATGAACTGTCCCGGCTGGGCCTTCTTGGCGATCAGCGGGGCCTCGATCTCGTACAGGGTGACGGTGGGGCGCAGAGCCTCTTTTCTGACGATTTTGTACATATGCTTCCTTCTTTCCCGATCATGTCATGGTTGTGATGTTCGGTCTTGCCCGACACGCTGCAAGCAAGGCCTGGAGCCCGTGTCCTGCCATTGACACATTGTTTCTAGTTTAGCATAAGGGACGGAAACCGTCAATTGGTTTCCCTTGGATTTTTGCAAGAACCTGTGTTCATCTGAGAAGGCAAAGCCCTGTCAATGCGCCGGACTTGCAAACCGCCCAAATCTATGCTATATTATTAAATTTGTGGAAACACTCCCATTATTAAAAACCAGGAGGCTGCAACATGGCCGCTTTTAAGGACGAAATCGCCCGGAGGCGAACCTTCGCCATCATCTCCCACCCCGACGCGGGCAAAACCACCCTCACGGAAAAGCTCCTGCTCTACGGCGGGGCCATCGCCCAGGCGGGCGAGGTCAAGGGCAAGCGGGCCCGGGCCGCCACCAGCGACTGGATGGAAATTGAGAAGCAGCGGGGCATCTCCGTCACCTCCTCCGTCATGCAGTTCCAGCACGACGGCTACTGCGTCAACATCCTGGACACCCCGGGCCACCAGGATTTCTCCGAGGACACCTACCGCACCCTCATGGCGGCGGACTCCGCCGTCATGGTNATNGANGCCGCCAAGGGCGTGGAGCCCCAGACAAGAAAGCTCTTCCGGGTCTGCGCCCTGCGGCACATCCCCATCTTCACCTTCATCAACAAGATGGACCGGGAGAGCCGGGACCCCCTGGAGCTCTGCGGCGAGGTGGANNCGGAGCTGGGCATCGACACCTACCCCGTCAACTGGCCCATTGGCTCCGGGAAGGAATTCCAGGGGGTCTATGACCGGGAGTCCGCCCATATCCTCTTCTTCTCCGGCGAGGGCCACGCCAAAAAGGCCGAGGCCACCGCCGTGGACCTGGATGACCCCAACCTTGGGGGCATGCTTGGGGAAAACCGCTGGCGGCAGCTTCAAGAAGAAGTGGAGCTGCTGGGGGCGGGCCGGGACTTCGATCTGGAAGCCGTCCGGGCCGGGACTCTCTCCCCCGTCTTCTTCGGCTCCGCCCTGACCAATTTCGGCGTGGAGCCCTTTTTGAAAGCCTTCCTCCGCATGACCTCCGCCCCCATAAGCCGCATGGCGGGAGAGGAGGAGATCGACGCGTTTTCCCCGGACTTCTCCGCCTTCGTCTTCAAAATTCAGGCCAACATGAACAAGGCCCACCGGGACCGGCTGGCCTTTATGCGCATCTGCTCCGGCCGCTTCCAGCGGGACGCGGAGTACTTCCACGTCCAGACCGGCAAGAAAATGCGCCTCTCCCAGCCCCAGCAGATGATGGCGGCGGAGCGGGAGATTGTGGACGAGGCCTACGCCGGGGACATCATCGGCGTGTTCGACCCCGGCATTTTCTCCATCGGCGACACCGTCACCGTGCCGGAGAAGAAGTTCCGCTACGCGGGCANCCCCACCTTCGAGCCGGAGCACTTCATGCGGGTGTCCCCCAAGGACACCATGAAGCGCAAGCAGTTCATCAAGGGCACGGAGCAAATCGCCCAGGAGGGCGCCATCCAGATCTTCAAGCGCCCCGGCGGCGGCATGGAGGAGGTCGTGGTGGGAGTCGTGGGCACCTTGCAGTTCGACGTGTTCCAGTACCGCATGAAGGCGGAATACGGCGTGGAGCTCTACATGGAGGGCCTGCCCTACGACCACCTGCGGCTCATCACCGCATGCCCCTGCAAGCCCGACGAGCTGGTCCTGTGCACCGGCGCGGCGGTGCTGGAGGACTTCAAGGACCGGCTGCTGGTGGCCTTCGGCGGCGANTGGTCCGTGGGCTTTTTGACCAAGCACAACCCCGGCCTGGTNCTGGANNACGCTTTGAGCGTGTCATGAAATCGATTCTAATTGTGGAAGACGACCGGGCCCTGGGGGACGGGCTGTGCCTAGCCCTCAAGGACCCGGCGCTGGAGCTGACGCTGTGCCGGACCCTCTCTGCCGCCCGGTCCGCCCTGGAGGCGGGAGGCTTTGACCTGCTGATTCTGGACGTGAATCTCCCCGACGGAAACGGGCTGGACTTCCTCCGCCGTCTCCGGGCCGGGGCCAATTCCGTCCCCGTCATCCTGCTGACCGCCAACGACATGGAGACGGACATCGTGGCGGGGCTGGAGTCCGGGGCGGACGATTACGTCACCAAGCCCTTCTCCCTGGCAGTGCTCCGGGCCCGGGTCAACGCCCAGCTCCGCCGGGATCGCGGGGCTGTCCCCAGCGGGCCCCTGGTCCTGGACGGGTTTTCCTTTGACTTTGAGCGCATGGAGTTCCGGCGGGACGGGCGGAGCGTCGATTTGAGCAAGACGGAGCAGAAGCTCCTCCGCATTCTGGTGGAGAACCGGGGGCGGACCCTGCCCCGGGAGCTGCTGGTGGACCGGGTGTGGACCGGCGGGGCGGAGTATGTAGACGAAAACGCCCTGTCCGTGACGGTGAAGCGCCTCCGGGGCAAGCTGGAGGAAAACCCCTCCAAGCCCCGGTATCTGAAAACTGTCTACGGCATCGGCTACACCTGGACCACCGGAGAGAAAGAGGGCTGAGGCATGATAAGCGCGGGATACGGCTTCCTTGCCGTTTTGCTTCCGGCGGCGGCGCTGTTCCTCTGGGACCGCTGGCGGATGCGCCGCCTGCTCCGCCGCCTGGATCAGATGCTGGACGAGGCCATCCGGGGAGACTTTCGGGAGGAGGCTTTTGACGAAACCCTGCTCTCCGCCCTGGAGACGAAGCTGGCCCACTACCTCAGCGCCTCCTCCGTCTCCGCCGTTCATCTCCGGGAAGAGCGGGACAAAATCAAGTCCCTTATCGCCGACATCTCCCACCAGACCAAAACCCCCATCGCCAACGTGCTGCTCTACACCCAGCTTCTGGAGGAACAGGCCCCGGAGGACTGCCGGGCCTGCACCGCCGCCCTGGGGGAACAGGCAAGAAAGCTCCAATCCCTCATTGAGGCGCTGGTAAAAACCTCCCGCTTGGAGGCGGGGGTGCTGGTCCTCCATCCCCGGCCGGGGCCCCTGGGGCCCATGCTGGAGGAGGCGGTCTCCCAATTTGCCCCCAAGGCGGCGGAGAAGGGCCTGGAGCTGGTGCTGGAGTCCGCCGGGGCGGAGGCGGTTTTTGACCCCAAGTGGACGGCGGAGGCGGTGTGCAACCTCATCGACAACGCCGTGAAATACACCCCGGCGGGCCGGGTCACCGTCAGCGCCCGGGCCTATGAGCTCTTCGCCCGGGTGGATGTGGAGGACACCGGCCCCGGCATCCCGGAGGAGGAGCTGGCCAAGCTCTTCCAGCGGTTCTACCGGGGCAGAGCGGCCTCCGGCGAGGAGGGCGTGGGCGTGGGGCTCTACCTGGTCCGGCAGATTGCCCAGGGCCAGGGCGGCTACGTGAAGGCCTTCTCCCGGCCCGGGAGGGGGGCCAAGTTCTCCCTGTTCCTGCCCCGGAATTGATTGACAGCAAAGGAGCGTCCTTATGAAATTAGAGTTTGTGCCCGCGGGCCGGATAGTCAGCGTCCACGGCATCCGGGGAGAGCTGCGTGTCCTGCCCCTGGAGGGGGAGGCGGACTTCCTCACCGGCTTTCAAACCTTCTATCTGGAAGGAAAGGCCGTCGCCGCCGCGTCCTGCCGGGTCCACAAGGGCATGGCCCTCCTCAAGCTGGAGGGGGTGGAGGACCGCACCGCCGCGGAAAGCCTCCGGGGAAAGGAGCTGCTGATCCGCCGGGCGGACGCGGGGCTTGCGCAGGGGGAGTACTTCGACGCCGAGCTCCTGGGCCTGGACGTCTACGACGGGGAGACCGGGGAGTGCGTGGGGGAGCTGGTCCGGGTGGACCGCTATCCCGCCAGCAAGGTCTATACCGTCCGGGGAGTGACGGAGTTCCTGGTCCCGGCGGTGAAAGACGCGTTTATCCTGGGAGTGGACCTGGAAAACAACCGGATGGACATTCGGATGTGGGAGGGATTGACGGAGTGAACATCGACATTCTGACCCTGTTCCCGGACTCCGTGGACGCCATGCTGAACATCAGCATCCTGGGCCGGGCCCAGGAGCGGGGGTACATCGCCATCCGGACCCACCAGATTCGGGAGTACACCACCAACAAGCAGATGCAGGTGGACGACTACCCCTACGGCGGGGGCCGGGGGGCCGTCATGCAGGCGGACCCGCTGTACCGCTGCTGGGCCCATGTGGTGGAGGCCCACGGGCCGGGGCGGACCATCTTCCTCTCCCCCTGCGGGCGGACCTTTACCCAAGGTCTGGCCCGGGAGCTGAAAGAGAACTATGAACACCTGATTCTGGTGTGCGGCCACTACGAGGGCGTGGACCAGCGCTTTCTGGACGAGTGCGTGGACGAGGAAATCTCCATGGGGGACTTCGTTCTCACCGGGGGGGAAATTCCCGCCATGGCGGTGGCGGACGCGGTGTGCCGCATGGTGCCCGGGGTCCTGCCGGACGAGGAGTGCTTCCAGGAGGAGTCCCACTGGAACGGGCTTTTGGAGTACCCCCAATACTCCCGGCCCGCTGTGTGGCACGACCGGGCGGTGCCGGAGATCCTCCTCTCCGGGGACCACGGGAAGGTGGCGGCGTGGCGGAAGAAGGAGAGCTACAAGCGGACCATGCGCCTCCGCCCGGACCTGTTCGCCAAGTTTGACGAGAGTCAATTGACCACCAAGGCGGAANAAAAGGTCCNCCAGGAGGCCAGGGACGAGCTGGCCTTGGAGGACGGGGAACCGTAAGAGCCGCCCGGCAAAGCCGGGCGGCTCTCTTTGCGGGAGGGAAGGCTTAAGCGGCGGTGAAGATGCCGGTGGGGCCGCCGGCTCCGCCAATGATGTCTTCAAAGCCCGAGAAATCGGGGAAGCTGATTTTCACAGCCTTGCCCATGGCCTTGACCTCCATGGTCATGTCCAGGTCCGCGGAGACGTCCGCCGTCAGGCTGTCCTTGCNGTCGGAGGCTTTCACGCCCGCTTTCAGCGTCAGATCGGCGGCCGCGCTTTTCAGCGCCCCGTCCTTGCCCACGGTGTAGGTGAGGGTGCTGCCGTCCAGAGCGAGGGACATGTCCATCTTTAGGTCCGCCTCCGCCGCCAGCGCGCCCAGAATCTGGCCCGTCAGGCCGTTGATCATTCCGGCAAAGGCGTTGTTCAGTTTCAGGGTGTAGACCGTGCTGTCCCCGGAGGACTTGGCGGTGATGGAGTCGATGAAGGGCAGCTGGGCGGCGGAGGTCTTTCCGGATGCCTGCTCCATCAGGGCCATAAAGGCCTCCATGTCCATTCCCATCATATTCATGGGCATCTGATAGGACATATCGCCGGAGCGGACATATACCACGCCGTCTTTCAGCCAGTACTCCATTTTTTCGGTTTCGGTGGTCTCCCCGTCCGTCGCGGTGACGGTCAGGTCCATGGCCATCTGGAGCTCCTTGTCCAGGACCATCTGGATGCGGCCCTTGACCGTGGCGTCCGCCTTCTGGGTCATGTCCAGAGAAGTCCCGCCTTCGGTGCCCTTGACGCCGAGGCTCATAGCCATTTTCACGTCCACGGTGGTGTCCAGCCCCTGGGCCGCCGCCGCGCCGGAGGTCTGGAGAGCCCGGTAGGCCTCGATCTTGTCCGTCATGGGCTTGGCGNCCGCCGCGTCCACGGCCCCGCTCTCAATAAGGCTGGCCAGCAGGTAGGTGCTCCCGTCCTTCCGGTCCATGCCCAGGGCCTGATAGGTCATGGCCGCCAGGTCGTCCCGGAGGAATTTCCCGGTGAGCGCGGAGGTANCCAGCAGGCCAAGCCCCATCGCGAACTCCTGGGCGTTGGCGGCGGTGAAGTCCACGTNGTCCTGATAGCCCAGGGCCCGGAGGAGGAAGATGGTGTAGGCCTTGGCGGAGCAGGGCTCCGACCCGCCGAAGGTGGTTTCGGAGGNGCCGCTGGCAAGGCCCTTGTCCTTCAGCCACGCGGCGAAGGGGGCGGCGGTCCCGTTCACGTCGGTGAAGGGGCACTGGAGGTCCCCGGCGGCGTAAGCGGCCTTGGCCTCCTCCTCCGCGCCGTAGAGGCGGACCAGCATGATGGCGGCCTGGGACCGGGTGGGGGCCTTGTCCAGGTCAAAGCCGCCGGAGCCGCCCTTGAGCATGCCGATGGCAGAGAGCTCCGCCGCCGGGCCGTCAAAGCTGGAGGCGGAGGCGCTGACGCACAGCAGACCCGCCAGCGCCAGAGTGGTCAGCAGGATGNTCAAAAAGCGTTTCATAGAAAATCTCCTCTCTTCTCCGGCGGAAAATCGCCGGAACAGTACGTACTTCCATTGTATACCTGGGAAAATCCGCCGTCAAGNACAGTTTTTTGGAAACCCTTTCAGAACGCGCACAGGGCCGTGAAGCAGGCCCCGCGGGGCCCCAGGCCCTCCACGAAATAGCCCGCCTCTCCCCGGAAGCCCTCCAAACGGAGGGTATCCCCCAGGACGGCCTCCCGGCTGTAGTTGATCTGGAACTCCCTGGGCGTTTGGATTTGCAAGTCCTCCGGCAGGGCGTCCCAGATGATGTCGGCGTAATTCCCGCTGAACAGGTGCCCGTTGCCGTCCAGGTCGGACCAGCGGACGGTCCGGGTCCCCAGGTCCTCCCGCCCCTCCCTGGGGAGGACGATTTTCCTGGTCTCCGGGCAGTCCAGGGACCGATCCGAGGACAGCAGGGGCTTGGCCGTGAAGGCCGAGGGCCGCATGATCTTCCGGGTCTCCGGGTCCACCAGAATCCAGTCCGTCCGGGCGGAGACCCGGAGACGGCCCTGCCGGTCCCGCATCTCATAGTTCCGCCCCATGTGGGCGGCTTTGGCCCCCGCCTCCCAGGTGGTGATGTCCAGCACGTCCCCCGCGTGGGGACAGTCCTGAATTTTAATCGACGCCCGGGACAGGAGGAAGACCTCCCGGTTGGCCCACAGCACCTCGTGGGTCAGGCCCCGGGCGTCGTAGTCGTACCCGGCGAAGGCCCCCAGGCGGCTGAGGAGCGCCGCCAGCCGGACCCGCTGCTCCCGGTCACAGTCCCAGAATACCAGCTCCTCCTGGCGGAAATAGCCGTTTTTATATAATTTTTGTTTGAAGCTTTCCATGGTAAAATCCCATCCTCCGTTGTTCACTGTTTGGGCGGCCTCAGCCGGGGAAAGACCGCCCGAAACGCCGACGAGGCCAGCATGGCCCCCACCGCCAGCGCCGCCGCCATGCCGAAGGTGTGGAGCAGGGTGCTGAGAAACGCGTCCGTCTCCCCGGCCACGCCGTGGCGCATGGCGTAATAGATGCCCCCGCCGGGCACCAGGGGCAGCAGGGCCACCAGCACATAGCCCGTCACCGGGCAGCGGCGGACCCGGCTCATGACCTCGGCGAAGACGCCGATGGCCGCCGCCGCCAGGAAGGCCGCGAAAATGGTCTGCCCGCCCAGCAGATAC
>NZ_CAJMXG010000054.1:0-15222 GCF_905219725.1 Oscillibacter sp. CU971 | reverse complement strand
CCTCCTGCCCCTCCCGCAGGAAGATGTCGCTGATAAGGGGATCCAGGATGTCCTTGGGCGGGGCAATCTCCGGCTGAGCCAGGGCGGAATCGGCCTCCGCCAAGGGCTCCGCCTCCGGAGGCGGAGCGGCGGCTTCCTCCATCCAGTCCCGGAGGGCCTCCCGAAGCTCCCGGACCCGGAGGGTCAGGGCCGCGGCCGCTTCCCCCGCTTTTCCGGCGGCGGCGGTTCCCGCCCCCACGGCGGTCTCCAGGGCCCGGCCCGCCGCCTGCGCGGCCCAGTCCGCCGTCTCCCGCACCGGCTCCATCAGCTCCTCGTAGAGGGCCGGGGCGAAGAAGCGGCAGGCCGTCAGCTCCGCCCCGCCGATGCAGGCCGCGGCCAGGAGGACGGCGGCGATATACCGGACCCAGGGGGGCCGTTTTTTCCGCCCGGGGGGCTCCCGCCCTTTCAGGCGGCGCAGCTCCTCCAGGGCCTCTTCCTCCGGGGAGGTCTCTCGGCGCATGGCGAATCTCCTTTGGTTCTTTTCTCTACTATACCACGGGGCCCCGGCCCGCTTCAAGAGCGGCGGAGGCGTTCCCCGGGGAGAAAATTCCGGATGGAACGCACAAGGGCCGCCCCGGAGGGCAGCCCTGTGGGCAAACGCTTATTTCCGGTAGTTCTGCATCCGCCAGACGATGGCGGAGACCTGGCCCCGGGTCAGGGTGTTGGAGGGACGGAAGGTGCTGGTGCCGTTGTTGAAGTAGCCTTCCACGATGCCCGCGGCGTTCAGGGCCTGGACATAGACGTCCGCGGTGTCGGTGAAGGGTTTCACGCTGGAGAGGTTGTTGATGTCCAGCTTCAGTGCCCCGGCGGCCAGCTGGGCCACCTGGAGGCGGGTGATGGGCCCGTTCAGGGCCACGTTGCTCCGGGTGACCAGGCCGTCGGCCTGGGCCTTGGCCAGATACCCNCTGAAGGTGCTGCCGGGAANGGTGGGGGCCTGCTCGGGATAGCCCGCCGCCAGCATGATGAGCTTCAGCGCCGCGCCGTAGGTAATGGTGCTGTCGGGGCGGAAGTTTCCGTCGNCGTATCCGTAGATGACGGCGNNGTCCNCCAGCTCCGTGACGTATTTATAGCACCAGGTGGCGCCGTTGATGTCCCCGAATTTCTTGTTGGTGGTCAGCACGCCCAGGGAGAACAGGCCCGAGGCAATGGGGACGTTGCTGGCGTTCACGGCCACGTAGGGGATTTCCACCGGGCCGGTGTAGCCCGTCTGGGGCACGAAGCGCAGCTGGCCCAGCTGCTCGGACCCGGTGTTATAGCCGTAGACCGTGGAGGTGTTGGCCGGGGTGGTGGTATTCCCCACATAGACCGTGCCCACATTGGCGGCGGGGAGCTTCAAAAGCTGGACGCCGCTGGGGGTGGTGCCGGTGGCCGCGGAGACGGCGGCGGCGATGGAGGAGGCGGGGAAGGTGACGGCGGTGTTCTTGGGCGTGGGGCCGTAGACCTCGGAAACCGCCTTGGCGGTGACGCTGATGAGGATGCCTCNGGTGACGGACTGGCCGTTGGTGCCGTAGGCCGTGAAGGGGATGGCGGCGCAGTAGTTGGAGCCGGATGGCACATAGGTGAGCTCCGTCAAGGCGTATTCAGCCTGGGAGGCGGGGCTGACGTAGAAGTTCCGGCTGCGGTTGGAGGCGGTAATCTGCTCCCGGGAGGAAGTGCCGTACCGGCTGGCGCCGTAATAGTTGTAGTACAGGGCCCCGGCGGCGGGCACGTCGCCAAGCACTACGTACTGTAATGTCCCGGCGGGGTAGGCGCTCTTATAGAACCGGGCCAGGTCGTTGGCGTTGATCTGGACGTTTGTCCCGGCGGTGACGGCGTAGCGCACGCTGCCCATCAGGTTGGAGGTGACGGAGGCCGTCGCCGGCGTGATGACCAGGGTGCCCTCCACCTCCCGGTCGTTGGTGCCGTAAGCGGTGAAGCGCAGGGNCACCTTGCCGCTGGTGAAGGAGCTGGCGGCGGCGAAGGTCAGATCGTTTAGCGCGTAGNCGTTCCGGCCCGCGTCGTTGGAGTTGTAGTAGAAGCGGACGTCCCGAAGGCCGCTGCGGTTGAAGGACGTGGAGTAGCTGGTGCCGTACCCGGTGTAGAGGGTGCCGGAGGAATCCGGCAGATCGGCGGTGCCGGGCACGTCGAAAACCACGTAGTCCAGNCTGGAGCTNGAGTAGGTCTTGCGGAAGAAGTCGTCGAACTTGGTCCGGTCGAAGTTCACGGTCTTGCCGGGAGTGACGGTGTAGGAAATGTCGCCGCCGGAGCCCACCGTCAGCTTCAAGGTGCCCTGCTCGTAATCGCTGCTGTCGTAGTAGGCCCGGAAGGGCATGGTCAGATAGCTGCCGTCCTTGGCCGCGGCGTCGGGCCGGAAGTAGAGGCTGCCGATGGAGTAGGAGCCGTAGCTGGGGGTGCCGTTGTAAAACTGNGCCTTGGANTCGGTCAGANCGCTGCGGGTCAGGGCCACGTTTCCGGCATAGAGCTTTCCGGCGAAGCTGGCGTAGTCGCTGCCCGCCTCGAAGGCCACGTACCTGACGGTCCGGCTGGTGCCGGACATGGCCTGATAGGCCCGGTCGAAGTCGCTGGCGGTGAAGACGACGGAGCCGCCGGGGGCCGCCTCATAGGAAACGGTGTTGGCCTCGGAAGTAACCACAATGCGGAAGGTGCCTTCCTCATANTCCTCCCGGTCATTGCTGTANTAAGCCCGGAAGGGGATGGCCAGGCTGGCGTTCTCCCGGGCGTTCCGGTCCGCCTGGAAGGTCACGTCCTCCAAGAGGTAGTCGTCCCGGCCCGCGTCGCGGGAGCTGTAGTAGAACCAGGTTTCGTCATGGGTCAGGTCCTGGAGGCGGAGATCCTCGTTTTTCACGTACAGCGCCCCGTCAAAGTTCCGGTAGCTGTCCGGCGCGTAGAAGGACACGGCCCGGATGGTCCGGTTGGAATAGCCGGAGAGATACTGGTAGGNCTTGTTGAAGGCCGCCTTGTCCAGCCGGGCGGTGCCGCCGGGGGCCACGTTCAGGGTAACCGTGTCCTGGGAGCCGTTCTTGTCAATGACAATCCGCAGGGTGCACTTTACCTCGTCGTCCCGGTNATAGCTGGCCCAGAAGGGAATCTCCAGGGAGTCCCCGTCCCTGGCCCCGCTGGAGGNCCGGAAGACCAGGTCGTCGATGCCGTAGCTGTCCCGCCGGTCGGTGGAGTAATAGAACCACTCCCGGGAGAGCTCGTTTTTGGTGAAGTCGGAGTGGCCCGCGACGCTGATCTTGCCGCCGAAGGTGGTGTAGGCGTCGCCGGGGACGAACTCGATGTAGTTCAGGGTCCGGCTGGTGTTGGCCAGGTCCTGATAGGCCTGGTTGAAGTCGCTGCGGTTGAAGGTGACGGAGCCGCCGGGGGCCACCCGGTAGACTACCTCGCCCTCCTGCCGTCCGCTTTTGTCAATGACGACGCGGAGGATGCCGTCATAGTGGTAATTGGAGCGGTCATAGTAGCGGACGGTGATCTCCAGCTCGNCCCCCACGTCGGCCCGGCTGTCCGCCCGGAAGCTGAGGGTGTCCAGGTCGTAGTCGCCGTAGCGGCTGTCGTCGACGTAGAAGTCGAAGTCGTCCAGGTTGGCGGCGCTGAGGCTGCTGTTTCCCCGGTAGATTTTTCCGTCAAAGTTCTTATAGTCGCTGTCCACCAGGAANTCCACGGTCTCCAGCCGGGAGGTTTTGCCGCTGAGCTCCTCATAGGCATCCTCGAACCGCTCCGCCTTGAAGTTCACCGTGCCGCCGGGGGCCACCCGGAGGACAATCTCGGAGGAATTCTTGGGGGTGCCGGAGAGGGTTATGGTGCCGGAGATCTGGTTGTTGTNTTTATCCACGGCGGTGTAGTCCACGTTCAAATTTCCCGCGGTGCTGGGGACACAGTAGATATAGCTGGACAGCTCGCTGTAGGTGTAGTTGTTCCAGAGGGAGTCCTGCTTGCTGTTGTGGTAGAGCCTCCCGCTGCCGCTGGTGGAGAAGGCGACCGAGGAAAAGCTGCTCTCCCCCGTCAGGGAGCCGAACATGGCGGCGATCTTATTGCGCAGCTCCGTGCCCACCAGCTTCCCGGCGGTGGTGCCCACGGCCAGGGTGTCGTTCCGCCCCGTGGCGTTGAGGCGGTAGACGGCGGTGTAGGTAACGTTTCCGGTGACGGTGGTCCCGCCGGGGTTCGTCGTGGCCTGATTCCGGTAGCCGGGATAGGAGAGGTCGCCCTTGACCCAGCCCACAAAGGCATGGCTGCCGGGGACGCCGGTCAGCGCGGGGCTGGAGGGCACTCTGGCGGGATAGCCGCCCTTGGCCACGGTCTCGGAAGAGGGGGTGCCGCTGCCCACCTTGTAGGAGACGGTGTAAGAGTTGGTGCTGCTCTGGCCGATTTGCAGGCCGCAGTTTTTGCACTTGCCGTCGGCGGTCAGGGTGGTGCTGTGCCCCGTGGCGGGGATGGTTTCCGTATAAGGCGCACTGCAAACGGAGCACTGATAGGTCCGCAGACCCGTCGTCGTACACTTAGGTTCCAGCGTGATGTTGCCGCTGGTGCTGTGGGTGTGGAGCTGGGTCTCCTCGTATTTGCAGACGGAGCAGACCTTGACATGGACATCGTTGTTTTTATAGCCCCAGTTGGCCGGANAGCTNNGGGCCGCCAAAGGGAGCGATTCGGTCACTTTTTTATAGTCACAGTCCGGGACTGAGCAGGTTTGCTCCTTAGATCCAGCCACCTTGCAGGTGGATTCTTTTACGATTACCCAATCGTTGAGCTTGTGGCTCGCATCATGCTTCTCTACCGCCAGCGCGGCGGGCGCAAGGCTCGCCAGCATCACCAGCGTCAAGAGAAACGCCGGTACTTTTCTCTTCCAAAAATTGTTCATAAGGTTACCTCCGTGCCTACCGAAAATTGGATACTCACAATGGGACANTCTNACTTGTACCATCATAGCGGAAACCGCCTCCGCAATTGTGAACGAATTGTGAACATGCGGCAACATTTTGGTATCATATTGTGACAAAAGCCCCCCTTTGCCCCAGCTGAGGGGGNCGGTGGAATGTATAGAATGAACAGAGAACGCGGCGGCGCAAAACATTCGAAATGTTTCTCTTTACAAATAAATTTCCCTCCTATATAATACATAGGCTGAGAAATCTGTAAGGATGGAGAATGACCATGGCTTTGATTGAATACGACGCTTACAAGCAGAAGCTCCGGGACTTAAAGCCGGAGCTGGATGAGCTCTCCGCCGCCCTGGACATCGACGCGGCGCGGCAGGAGGCCGCGCGCCTGGAGGACGAGACCGCCCAGGACGGCTTCTGGAACGACCTGGAACGGTCCCAGAAGGTGCAGCAGCGCCTCAAGCAGCTCCAGAANAAAATCGCCAGGCAGGAAAAGCTCCTCTCCGCCTGGGAGGATCTGACCGCCCTTTGCGAGATGGGCCAGGAGGCCGANGNCCCGGAGATTCTGGAGGAGCTGAAAGCCGAGTTCGCCGCCCTGGAGGACCGGACCGCCGAGACGCGGATGGCCACCCTCCTCTCCGGGGAGTACGACGGCTGCAACGCCATTTTGCAGTTCCACGCCGGGGCGGGCGGCACCGAGGCNCAGGACTGGGCCCAGATGCTCTACCGCATGTACACCCGCTGGGTGGAGCGGAAGGGCTTCACCTATANAATCCTGGACTNCGAGGACGGGGACGAGGCGGGCATCAAGTCCGCCGCCATCTCCATCGAGGGCGAGAACGCCTACGGGCTTTTGAAAAGCGAGAACGGCGTCCACCGCCTGNTCCGGGTCTCCCCCTTCGACGCCAACGCCCGGCGGCAGACCTCCTTCGCCGCCATCGAGGTCATGCCGGAGATTGAAAACGACGAGACTATTGAAATCCGGGACGAGGACATCGAGATGCAGGTCTACCGNGCCAGCGGCNCGGGCGGCCAGCACGTCAACAAGACCTCCTCCGCCGTCCGGCTGATCCACAAGCCCACGGGCATCGTAGTGGCCTCCCAGCAGGAGCGGAGCCAGTTCCAAAACAAGGACAACTGCATGAAGATGCTCCGGGCCAAGCTGCTGGAGCTGAAAGCCCAGCAGCACGCGGAGAAGATCTCCGACATCAAGGGCGTCCAGATGAAAATCGAGTGGGGCAGCCAGATCCGCTCCTATGTCTTCATGCCCTACCAGATNGTGAAGGACACCCGGNCCAGCTTTGAAACCGCCNACATCGACGCCGTCATGGACGGGGATCTGGACGGCTTCCTCAACGCCTACCTCACCCAGCTGGCCACCGGAGAGCTGAAGAAATAAGCGGCATGAAACCGATTTTGCTTTTGACCCTGGTCCTCTGCCTGACCTGCCCGCTCCCGGCGGGCGGCGCCGTCCCGGAGGCGGAGGAGGGTGCCGTAATCAGCGAGGTCACGGAAACCGGGACCGCCTGGTCCGTCGCGGACCCCCAAAACCCCACGGGAACCCTCCGGAACGGCCAGCCCGTCACCCAGGAAAACGTCCTGGCCCTGCTGGCGGAGGCCAAGCAGCTTTGGCCCGACGGCATGACCTGGACGTACTCCAGCCGGGTGCAGTCCGGCAACAACGTATACGGCTCGGACCCGGAGACATCCGTAGGAGCCGCCTGCGTCGCCGGATATCAGCTCTCCCATGAGGAGGCCTGCGGAGCCTTCGCGGCCATGCTCAGCGACTATGTGTTCGGCCCCAGCGCCAACCCCGCCCGCAGGCTGGACGACAACACCCAGGTGCGCCCCGGGGACATTGTCTTCCGCGTCAATCCCGACGGCGCCGCGGCCCATGTCAACATCGCCATGACCACCGCTCATGACCAGGGGGGCCTTCCCTGCATCCGAACCGCCGACGGCAATGTGGGGGGCAAGGTCCAATGGTTTGACACCGTTCCCAACTACCCCACCCGGGTAAATGCCGAGCCGCGATGGCCCGGCGAGTCTGTCCGCGTCATCTTCACCCGCTACCCGGAATAACTCCCCAGCCTTCCAAAAGGCGCGGCCATAGAGCCGCGTCCTTTTTCCGCAAATCCCCCCGTATACAGAAAGGATACTAGAGATGAAGAACAACAATCTGCAATCACCCGCCCCCCAGGAAAACAAGATGGGCACCATGCCCATCGCCCCCCTGCTGGCGGGCATGGCGGTGCCCATGATGATTTCCATGCTGGTCCAGGCCCTCTACAACATCGTGGACAGCGTCNTCGTCGCCCAAATCANCCAGGACGCGCTGAACGCCGTCTCCCTGGCCTTCCCCCTCCAGAACCTGATGATCGCCGTGGGCGGCGGCACGGGCGTTGGCATGAACGCCCTGCTCTCCCGCTCCCTGGGGGAGAAGAAGCAGGACCTGGCAGACCAGGCNGCCAACACCGGCATCTTTGTCTTCCTGGTCAGCGCCGTGGTCTTCGGTGTGTGCGGCATTTNGCTGGCCCGGCCCTTCTTCCTGGCCCAGACGGACATCCAGCCCATTGTGGACTACGGCACGGACTACGCCCGCATCTGCCTGGGGCTGTCCATCGGCATTTTCAGCCAGTTCTGCTTTGAGCGGCTGCTCCAGTCCACCGGGCGGACGGTCTACTCTATGATTACCCAGCTCATCGGCGCGATCCTCAACATCATTCTGGACCCCATTTTGATTTTCGGCCTGTTCGGCTTTCCCCGGCTGGAGGTGGCGGGGGCCGCCGTGGCTACCGTCTTCGGCCAGATTGTGGCCGCCCTTATCGGTCTTTGGATGAACCTCCGGTTCAATAAGGACATCCACATCCGCCTCCGTTCCATCCGTCCGGACCGGGCCGTGGTCCGGGAGATCTACCGGGTGGGCGTGCCCTCCATCGTCATGCAGTCNATCGGCTCCATCATGACCTTCGGAATGAATAAGATCTTGATTTCCTTTACGGACACGGTCACGGCGGTCTTCGGGGCTTACTTCAAGCTCCAGAGCTTTATCTTCATGCCGGTCTTCGGCCTGAACAACGGCATGGTGCCCATCATTTCCTACAACTACGGCGCGGTCCGGCTGGACCGGGTCCGGGACACCATCAAGCTCACTGCCACAGTGGCTACAGTCATCATGGTCATCGGCTGTTCCGNTTTCAACCTGATTCCGGGGGTGCTGCTGGGCTTCTTCTCTCCTTCGGCGGAGATGCTGTCCATCGGCACCGTGGCCCTGCGGGTCATCAGCTATTCCTTCCTGATGGCGGGCNTCGACATNCTCGCCGGGTCCGTGTGCCAGGCCATTGGAAACCCGGTTCATACCCTGATCTGCTCCGTCTGCCGCCAGCTGGTGGCGCTGCTGCCGGCGGCGTGGCTGCTGGCCCAGACGGGAAAGCTGGACCTGGTGTGGTTCTGCTTCCCCATCTCGGAGCTGGTGTCCCTGGTACTGAGCATCATCTTCCTCCGCAAGACCATGCGGTCGGCGGAGGCGAAAATCGCCGCCCTCCAGGGCTGACGCAGACGTCAAAGGAGGTTATNTGGAACCCATCATCANCCAGCTGGCCCNGGAGNTGGACCANAACCCGCAGTATGTCGCCAATGTCGTCCAGCTTCTGGACGAGGGCAACACCATCCCCTTCATCGCACGCTACCGCAANGAGCACCACGGAGNCATNGACNACACCACCCTCCGCAATCTGGAGGAGCGGCTCCAATACCTCCGGGGCCTCCAGGAGCGGCGGGAGGCGGTGAAAAAATCCATCGAGGAGCACGGCAGGCTCACCGAAGAGCTCGCCCAGGCCATCGACGCCGCCGCCACCCTGGCGGAGGTGGAGGATCTGTACCGCCCCTATAAGCAAAAGCGCCGCACCCGGGCCGCCATGGCCNGGNAGAAGGGCCTCCAGCCCCNNGCGGAGCTCCTCTTCGCCCAGGGGCCGGACTGCCCGAACCCGGCGGAGGAAGCCGCCAGGTATATCGACCCCGAAAAGGGCGTGGAGACGGCGGAGGACGCCCTGGCGGGGGCCTCCGACATCGTGGCGGAGCTGCTCAGCGACGACGCGGAGCTGCGCAAGGCCCTCCGGGCGCTGCTGGCGAAAAACGGAACCCTCCGCAGCGAGGCCGCCGTGGAGGAGGACACGGTCTACCGGCTCTATTACGACTTCACCCAGCCCCTTTCCCGGATGCAGGGCCACCAGGTCCTGGCCATCAACCGGGGGGAGAAGGAGGAGAAGCTGAAGGTTTCCGTCCGGCTGGACCGGGAGCTGGCCCTGCGGACCCTGCGCCGCCGGGTGGTCATGCCGGGAAGCCGGGCCATGGAGTTTGTCAAGGCCGCGGCGGAGGACGCCTACGACCGCCTGATCTTCCCCTCCCTGGAGCGGGAGGCCCGCTCCGCCCTGACGGAGGAGGCCGGAGAGGGGGCCGTGGGCCAGTTTGCCCTGAATCTAAAGCCCCTTTTGATGCAGCCCCCGGTGAAGGGCAAGGTGACCATGGGCCTGGACCCGGGCTACCNCATGGGCTGCAAGGTGGCGGTGGTGGACGGCACGGGGAAGGTGCTGGACACCGCCGTGGTGTACCCCACCTACAACGAGCGGAAGAAGGCCGAGGCCATCGCCCTGCTGTCCCGGCTCATCCAAAAGCACGGCGTGGAGCACATCGCCATCGGCAACGGCACCGCCAGCCGGGAGACGGAGCAGATGGCCGTGGAGCTNATCCNGCANGTGGGCGCCGCCGGGGCCCAGGTCCGCTACATGATTGTCTCCGAGGCCGGGGCCTCCGTGTACTCCGCAAGCGAGCTTGCGGCGGCGGAGTTCCCGGAGTACGACGTGAACCTCCGCTCCGCCGTGTCCATCGCCCGGCGGCTCCAGGACCCCCTGGCGGAGCTGGTGAAAATCGACCCCAAGTCCATCGGCGTGGGGCAGTACCAGCANGACTGCCNGCCCAAACGGCTGGACGAGGCGCTGAACGGCGTGGTGGAGGACTGCGTCAACGCCGTGGGGGTGGATGTGAACACCGCGTCCCCCTCCCTTCTCCAGCGGGTCTCCGGACTGACGGCGGCCACGGCGAGGAACATCGTGGCCTACCGGGAGGAAAACGGCCCCTTCACCGCCCGGAAACAGCTCTTAAAGGTCCCCAAGCTGGGGCCCAAGGCCTTCCAGCAGTGCGCGGGCTTCCTCCGGGTGCCGGAGAGCGCCTCCGTGCTGGACAACACCGCCGTCCACCCGGAGAGTTATCCGGCGGCGGAGAAGCTGCTGGCCCTGACGGGCCATTCNCTGGCGGACGTGAAGGCGGGGAAGCTCCAAAACCTCCCCGCCCAGGTAGCCGCCTACGGCGAGGAAAAGGCCGCGGAGGACGCGGGGGTGGGCGTGCCCACCNTGCGGGACGTGGTGGCGGAGCNGATGAAGCCGGGCCGGGACATCCGGGACGATCTACCAAAGCCGGTGCTCCGCACGGACGTGCTGGACATGAAGGACCTGAAACCCGGCATGATTTTGACGGGGACGGTGCGCAACGTCATTGACTTCGGCGCTTTCGTGGACGTCGGCGTCCACCAGGACGGGCTGGTCCACATCTCCCAGGTGGCGGACCGCCGGGTGAAGCACCCCTCGGAGGTGGTGTCCGTGGGGGACGTGGNAAAGGTGAAGGTGCTGGAGGTGGACGAGAAGAAAAAACGGATCTCCCTTTCCATGAAACAGGCGAAATAACAAAAAAAGGCCCCTCCGGGCCTTTTTTTGCGCGCTCATCCCTCCACCCGGATGGCGTTTACCGGGCAGCCGTTGGCGGCGTCCCGGACCCGGGGGCTCTTCCCCTCCGGCTGGGCGACGACGGTGGAGGCGCTTCCCACAATCCGGAAGACCTCCGGCGCGGCATAAGCGCACATGCCGCAGGCGATGCAGCGTTTTTCGTCCACAGTGACGGTCATATGACAGACCTCCTTGCCATGTGCTTTCTCCATCATAACGCCGGCGGGGCGGTTTGTCCAGCCTGGAAAATCCCGGGGAAACCGTCGGATTTTGTTCACGGATTGTCATTTACTTCCCACCCGGTTTGTGATATGATGGAAGCCGTTCAACGACCCTGGACAAGTATGGAGGAACCCTATGAAACGAATTTTTCCCAGAGCGCTTTCCCTGCTGCTGGCCCTCTCCCTGCTGGCGGCCCTGACCGTTTCCCCCGCCCTGGCCTCCGAGGCCATGGGGGACGACCTCACCGCCGCGGACACCCTGCTGAACCGGGAGACTCAGCTCTCCACCAACGTCTTCTGGAGCACCATCAGCTCCGATTACCGGACGGAGAACCTGATTACATACACCCCCAACGCCAGCGTGACCCCCATCGTCACCTACGGCGGGGCCCTGACGGACCGGAGCTCCGTCTCCAACACCGCCAAGGCCCTGGAGGAACAGGGCTACCGGGTGGTAGCGGGCATCAACGGGGATTTTTACAACGTGAACAACGGCCTGCCCATCGGCGTCGTGGTCACCCAGGGGCGGCTCCGCTCCAGCGACGGGGGCTATCACGCCATCGGCTTCCGCTCCGACGGCACCGCCATCCTGGGCAAGCCCGCCATCACCATGAGCGTCCGCTACACCGCCCAGGACGGCGCCGGCGAGCCCCTCTACAACGAGGCGGGGGAGCCGTTGTATGACGAGCTGGGGAACCCCCTCACCGGCGGCACGGGCCAGGCAGCGGAGAAAACCCTGTGGCCCGCCGCCCTCAACAAGGCCCGGACGGAGTCCGGCGTGTACCTCTATACCTACGACTTCAACGCCTCCCACACCACCGGCGCCACCCAGCCCGGCGTGGACGTGGTCTGCACCATTCAAGAGGGAAACCTGACCCTGGGCGGAACCACCTTCCTAAAGGTGGAGCGCATCGCCGAGACGGAGAAGGAGCCAACGCCCCTGGGGCCCACCCATGTGGTCCTCAGCGCCAACGCAAAGGCCGGGGAGGAAACCCTGAACGCCCTCCGCTCCATCCCCGTTGGGACGGTGCTCACGCTGGCCCTTACCCCCGCCGACCCCGGCTGGAACGACGTGCAGTACGCCGCCGGGGCCCTCTACTCCCTGGTGGAGAACGGGGCCGCGGCCTCGGGCCTCCCCACCGGGGCGGCCCCCCGGACCGCCGTGGGCCAGCGCTACGACGGCAGCCTCGTCTTCTACNCNATCGACGGCCGNAAGTCCGGNCACTCCATCGGCGCGACGATGGACCAGGTGGCCCGGCGGCTCATCGAGCTGGGCTGCGTTACGGCCCTGGGCCTGGACGGCGGCGGCTCCACCACCCTGGCCGTCACGAAGCCCACGGACACCGCGGCGGAGCGGATTAACCAGCCCTCCGACCGGGTGGAGCGCTCCGTATCCAACCAGATTTTCCTGGTGGCCTCCAACCAGCCCACGGGGCAGCTGAGCCACTTCTACGTCAGCGCCGACAACGCCTATGTCCTGGCGGGCAGCAGCGCGGAGATCTCCGCCGCCGCCGTGGACACCAACTTCATCCCCATGAACGAGCGCTATGACCTCACCGCCTCCGCCGGCACCCTGTCGGGGAACATCCTCACCACCCCCCTGGAGGGCGGGGACATCACCGTCACCGCCCAGGGCGGCGGGGGCCAGGGCTCGACCGTGGTCCACGCCGTCACCGCGCCGGACGGACTGGCGGTGCGGAACGCCGACAACGCCATCATCACGGAGCTCAGCGCCTCCCCCGGCACGGCGGTCCAGCTCCACGGCTCCGCCGCCTACAAGCACCTGCCCCTGAAGGCGGACCCGGCGGCCATCACCTGGGCCTTGGAGGGGGATATCGGGACCATCGACGAGACGGGCCTCTTTACGGTCACGGCCCTGGGGACGGGAAAAATCACCGTCTCCGCCGGGNNCCAGAGCGCCAGCATCGACGTCACCGTCTCCACCCAGCACCTGGAGACCCTGGAGGACTTCGAGGGCNAGACCACCANCTTCCGGGGNTCCGGCGAGGGGGCAAGCTTCAGCCTGAACCGGGACGGCAATTACGTCCGCTTCGGCAAGGCCTCCGGCAAGCTGGACTATGACCTGACGGCAAACGCCGCCGGAGGGACCGCCCGCTGGAACGCCACGGCCCAGCCCGCCGNGCTGAACGCGCCCTACACCGGGCTGAACCTCTGGGTGGACAGCAACAGCTCGGGCAACACCCTCTCCCTCCTCTACGGCACCGGCGAGGAGGAGACTCAGGTCCTGCCCCTGACCACCCTGGACGTCTCCGGCTGGAAGCAGGTGTCCGTCAACGACCTGCCCGCGGGCGNCACCATCCGGGGCCTGGAAATCAGCGGCACGGGCGCGGGGACCATCTATCTCGACCAGGTGGTGGCCGCCTTCGACGGCACCGTGGACAGCGCCGCTCCCGTCATTACGGCGGAGCTGGACCCGGAGAACCGGATCATCACCGGCTCCATCACCGATGGAGTGGACGGCATCCTCCCGGCGGAGCGGATCAGCATCTCCTCCGGCGGCGAGTATGAGCCCGCCACAGGCCGCTTCACGGTAACCCTCCCCGCCGCCGGGGTGGATCAGGGGATCAGCCGCGTCACCATCAAGGCCAAGGACTACTCCGGCAACATCGGCCGGGCCTCCGTAGACCTTCCGGCCTCCGGCGGAGAGCGCCGTTTCACCGACACGGCGGAGTACTGGGGCGCGGACTACTGCGATTTCCTCTATAATCAAGGCATCTCCGGGGGCTATGACGACGGCACCTTCCGGCCCGATGATCTGCTGACCCGGCTGGACTTCTCCGTCATGCTCTACAACGCCCTGCGGCTGGACCCGGCCAAATACGCCGACGTGGCCCTGCCCTTCGCGGACCTGGAGAAGCTCCCGGAGGGCGCCCTGCCCGCCGTCCGGGCGCTGTACGCCGAAGGCGTGGTCACCGGCACCCAGGGGAAGGACGGCAAGCTCTACTTCAACCCCGCCGGGAACCTGACCCGGGCCCAGGCGTCGGCCATGTTCGGCCGGAGCCAGGAGAAGGGCTATGCCCTGGCGGAGCTGACCTTCACCGACGCGGCCCAGATTCCGGGGTATGCCTCCTTCTACATCCGCACCATGGTTTCCCAGGGGATTCTCAGCGGCTATGACGACGGCACCTTCCGGCCCCAGGCCAACATTACCAGGGGACAGATGGCGAAGATCCTGTATACCATGCTGTAAGCAAATGAATAAGCAAGGCCCGGCAGCATGCCGGGCCTTGCTTTTGCGTGTCAAAAAACAGGAGGCTGGTTCAACGGGAAGGAAGGGTGTGTGCGGGAAACCCAGGAAGGGTTTCCTGCATCATTCAAATCAACAAGTTTTCAGGACTTCCCACGGGTCCTGAAAACTTACGCAGGCTGGCGAAAAGATACTTTTCGCCGGCCNGAACGCAGAAACCGCCACCCTGCACGGTGACGGTTTCTATTTAGGTAGATAACCAAACCAACAAGGGCCAGCCAGATTGCCGCGGCATCCTTGTATTTTTATGANAGCAAACTTTCGCCGCCCTGTCAAGTCAGATCTCCCGCCGCCCCTCCAGGGCACGGGTCAGCGTCGCCTCGTNGGCGAACTCCAAATGCCCCCCCACGGGGATGCCGTAGGCCAGCCGCGTCACCCGGACGCCGAAGGGCTTTAAGAGCCGGGCGATGTACATGGCGGTGGCCTCCCCCTCGGTGTCGGGGTTGGTGGCCATAATGACCTCCNGGATTTCCCCNNTGGAAACCCGCTCCAAANGGGGCTNAATGGCCAAATCGTCGGGCCCCACCCGGTTCATGGGGGAGATGACCCCGTGAAGGACGTGGTAGTGGCCGTTATACTCCCGGCTGCGCTCGATGGCGGCCACGTCCCGGGGGTCCGCCACCACGCAGACGGTAGAGCCTTCCCGCTTCGGGGAGGCGCAGNTGGGGCACAGGCCGCCGCTGGTGAAGTTCTGGNACACGGGACAGCAGGTGATGCTGCGCTTGGCGTCCACGATGGCGTCGGCGAAGGACTGCGCCTCGGCCTCCGGGAGGCCCAGGACGAAGAAGGCAAGACGCTGGGCGGACTTGCCGCCGATGCCCGGGAGGCGGGCGAACTGCTCTACGAGCTTTTCAAGGGGAGGGGGGAAGTATTCCATAGGGGGCTCCTTTGTTTTCCCCCTGCCAGGGGGAGGGTTTTTTTCCGGCCCTTCGGGCGGGGGAGAATGGATACCAGCGATGGCTGGTTCATTGCACCCCCCATTTTCTCTTTTTCTTGCCAGAAGAAAAAGAGAAAACGGGCCGTGCACGGTCCAAAAGAGAAAA
>NZ_CAJMXG010000053.1:0-15415 GCF_905219725.1 Oscillibacter sp. CU971 | reverse complement strand
GAAGGAAGCGGCGGAGGAATCCCCCGCCCCCTGGCGGCAGCGGCTGGACCGGGCAGCGGCGGCTCTCCGGGACCTGTACGACAGCATTGGCCGTTCCGCGCCCCCCGCGGCGGACGAAAACCCCGCCATCGTCTTCGACCGCTCCGCCGAGAAGGTCTGCCGGGGCTGCTCCCTGTGTGAGCTCTGCTGGCAGAAGGACTACACCGGCACCTTCAACGCCATGAACGACGCCACGCCTTACTTACTGGAGCGGGGCCGGGCCCTGGCCAAGGATTTCCCGGAGTACTTCACCGGCCGCTGCATCCACCTGCCGGACCTCCTAGCCGCCATCAACGCGGAGCTTTCCGCCTTTCTCCTCCGGCGGCAGTACCGGCGGCAATTGGAGGAAACCCGCCGCAGCGCCCGGGGGCAGTACGCCCAGCTCTCGGAGCTTTTGACCGCCACCGCCGCCGGGCTGGAGGCCGCCGCCCCCGCCATGGCGGCGGGAAGCCCCTGCCGGGTGGGGGCCGCCCTCCGGCCCAAGGAGGGGGAGACGGTCTGCGGGGACACCGTGGCCTCCTTCCGCACGGACCAGGGCCTCTGGTGCCTTTTGCTGGCGGACGGCATGGGCAGCGGCGAGCCCGCCCGGAAGGAGTCCGCCCTGGTCTGCCGCCTGCTCCAGCAGTTTTTGGAGGCCGGGGTGGCCCCGGAGGCGGCGCTGAAAACCCTGAACTCCGCCATGGGCCTCCGGGGGGCGGACAGCGGGGCCTTCACCACCGTGGACCTGTGCGTCTACGACCCCAGGGCCCGGGAGGCGTCCTTCTACAAGTGCGGCGCGGCCCCCAGCTACCTAAAGCGGGGGGGCGTGGTCCGGCGGGTTACCGGGGCCAGCCTTCCCGTGGGGCTCCAGGGCCCGCCGCCGGACGTGACGAAGGCCCCCCTGGCCCCCGGCGGCTTCGCCGTCATGGTCAGCGACGGCGTGGCGGACCCGGCGGAGGACGAGTGGCTTTTAAACCTCCTGGCAGGCTGGATCGGAGACGACCCCCAGGACCTGGCGGGGCTGATTCTGGCGGAGAGCGTCCGCCGGGAGAAGCTCCGGGACGACTGCGGGGTGCAGGTGCTGTACTGCCCGGAAACGGAAGCGAGAGAGGTGTGACAAAAAACGGGCCGCCCAAGGGGGCGGCCCGCTTTTGCGCTCACGCATCCTCTATGATTTGAATACCCATCAGGGTTCCGTNCCCCTGGAAATCGGGACGGGTGAAATCCCGGACGGTCTCAATGCGGACCGTGCCTTCCGCGCTGGACAGGATCCGCATGGCTCCCCGGAACCCTCCGCCGGTCANGCTCTTCCCGTTGGAGGTCAGCACGTCCCGGAAAAAGCACACCGCCTCTCCGTTGTAGTACCACTGGTCCTCTTCGGCGTCATAGGTGACGCCAAAGGGCGCGTAGCCCTCCGCGATGGCGTTCAGCTCCTNTTCGGACCCTTCCCCGTCTCCGGCCACGGCGGTGACGGGGGCGGAATGCCGGAGGGCCTCCACGTCCCGGGCGGCAAACGCCTCCTCCGAAAACGCCTCCACCCCCACCAGCGTCCCGCCGGGGTCATAGGAGCCGTCGGCGCGGCGGGCAAGCCCGCTCCGGTCCCGGACGGCGTACACGTCCACCACGCCGTTTTCGTTGAAGAAGTCCAGCCCGGCCTGGGCGCCGTCCTCGGAGAGGGGGTNGTAGTCCTCGAACCACCGCACCAGCTGGCCGTCAAACCAGAGCTCGTCTTTTTCGGCGTCGTAGCGCAGGCCGAAGGGGGCGTAGGGTAAAAAGAGCTCCGNCCGAGATGCCTCNCGGTCCTCTCCGCCGTCTTCCGAGAGCGCCACCAAGGACCCACCCGCCGCCGCGCCGCTGTCCCATGCCTCCGCCGGGGCGGCGCACCCGGCCAGGCACGCCGCCAGCAGCGCGCTCCAGAGAGCCGCTTTGAACCGCCGTGCTGTCCTTCGTCCCGCCGCAGTTTTTTTCATTGCGATCATGCCTCCTGTCCTTCCTGTTCCGTGGGGAACGTCACAACGGCTGTGAACAAANCCGCCACCGTCTCCACCCGGAAACTCCCGCCGCAGGCCTCCGTAAAACTCTTGGCGATGCTCAGCCCCAGGCCGCTGCCGCCGTCGGTGCGGCTGGCGTCCCCCCGGACGAAGCGGGCGGTGAAGTCCACCCCCTCGGGGAGCTCGCTGCGGGAGGTGCTGCGGATGCTGGCCTCGGCGGTTCCCTCCGCCGTTTTCAGGGTCAGATACACCCGGCTGCCCTCCAGGGCGTAGCGCAGNGCGTNGTCGANAAGATTCTGGAACACCCGNTNNAGCCGTCTNCCGTCGGCGGTAATCATCACCGGCTCCTCGGGAAGCTCCGCCTTGAACGTAAGGGCGCTTGCCTGAATGGGGCCGTCCATGTCCGCCAGGGTCTGGCGGAGGAGCTTGGCGAGGTCCAGCCGTTCCAGATGGACGGGGAGCTGGTCCGCCGCCGCCTTGCTGATGTCAAACACGTCCTCCACCATGGTTTTCAGCCGCTGGGCCTTCTGGTCGATGATCTTTGCGTAGTCCGCCGCCGCCGGGGGCAGGTCCTCCTGCCGGAGGAGCTCCGCGTAGGAGAGGATGGAGGTCAGAGGGGTTTTCAGGTCGTGGGAGACGTTGCTCACCAGCTCCACCTTCATCCGCTCGCTGCGGGTCTGCTCGGCCAGGGCGGCCCGCATCCCGGCCTGGATGTCGTTGAGGCTCTCCGCCGTCCGGCGCAGGTNCGCGTCCTCCGGGAGGACCAGGGGCCTCTCCAGGTCCCCGGCCCGGACGGCCTCCACCTGGTCCGCCAGGGCGGCGATATCACGGGCCAGCCCCCGGCTCCACCAGGCGCAGCAAAGGGCCCATACCAGCAGCACCTCCAAAAGGCAGGCCAGGAGAAGCAGGCACCATCCCCAGATGCCGGGGTGGGTCCGCACAAAATTGACCAGGACGGCCATTGGGAACAGGGAGAGGGCAAAGCCCGCCAGCAGCACCAGCAGCACCAGGCCGCCGCTCCGGCTCAGCCGCTTCTCAACAGGCCGCTTCAGGTCCCTTGTCCGGAGGAAGCGAAAAAGAGTGCGGAGGAGGGACCNCCGGACCTCCCCGGGGTTGNGCTTATGGTCGTTGCGAAGCAGCCGCCACAGCCAAAAGAGGGCGATGAGGGCCGGGACGTTCATGGTAACCAGCCGGAGGACCGCCATGCCCCAGGCGGCGAAGGAATACCCGCCCTCCCAGCCATAGCTGTAAAGAAGCTTATAAACCACGTCCAGATTGCAAAGGCCCGGCAGGAAGGCCCACAGCAGGCACGCCGCTGCCAGCAGGAAGCGGACCTCCGTCCAGACATGCCGGGTCCAGGATGCGATTTTCCGGTTCACCGGCTCCACGGATTTGCGCAGCAGGGCCCAGAGAACCAGGCACCACATGGCGATAAACAGCAGCAGACCCTGGGTATAGTAGANGGACTCGCTTTCNTCCACNTGNCGGGCGAGGCTGTAAAAGGCGTNGNNATAGCTGGTGCCGCCGGTTTTGTAGTCGGCGCTGTAGTACGGGATGGGCGTTTCCCGGACGGCCATGACCACCTTGACCCCCTCCAGCTGTTCGCTGACAGGGAAGTTGTCGTAGCCGGGGACAAACCACCGGGAATCGCCGTCGTAGTATCCGTCTCCGTATACGTCCCGGGTTTGGCCGTCCTTGAAGATAGAAACCCTGCCGTTCACAAACTGAAGGTAGAAGTTGTACCCCTCCACGGACCGGGCCAGCAGCTTGTCCAGGCCGGCGTCCATATTGCTGTAGACCTTCCCGTTCTTTATTTCTCCGTTCCGGATGTAATAGAGGACGTTCTTGTCCGCCTGATAGGCCGCGTCCGGCTCCTTCTCCAGCTCCTTCTCCGGNTCCGCNGGGGGAACNGTCTCCAGCGTTCCCTGCTCCACCCTCGTGGCTTCCGCAGCCTCGCCAAAGCCCCACCAGGTCCGAATGGCCTCCTGCTCCACCACCACCGCGCTGTTGTAGCCGCCGTCCCAGTNGTACGCCCCATCGTAGNAGTCCACTGTTCCCCCGGCCCCGATGGTCAAAAACTCCCAGAGATAGTGGGAAACCTCGTCCCGGAAGGCGTCCGTCTCCTGCCAGTCCCACTCCCACCGGGGAGAGGGGTCCCGCTCCCAGGCGATCCGGTTACCCAGCGCTCCCAGGGCGGAGAGGGCCAGCGTCATTCCCAGGAAGAAGGCCAGAAAACCGGCCAGCGCCTTGACCCGCCCGCCGGGGCGGAGGACCTTCACGCTCTTCCCCGCCTCCACGGCCTCCCGGACCTCCTCCGCCACAAATTGCTCCAGGGCCCCGCCGGGGTCCTTATCCGTGCTGTTCCAATTTGTATCCAATGCCCCACACCACCTTAATATAATCTGGCTCCTTGGGATTCAGCTCGATCTTCTCCCGAATGCGGCGGATGTGAACCATCACCGTGTTCTCGCAGGAAAACGCGTCCTCGTTCCACACCCGGCGGTAGATTTCCTCGGCGGGGAAAATCTGCCCGGGGTGGCGGAAGAGCAGGTCCACGATTTTGCTCTCCGTGGGGGTGAGCTTCACCTCGTCCCCGTCGGCCCGGAGAATCCGCCCGGCGGGGTCGTAGCTGAGCCGCCCGTTCACCAGAAGGCCCTGCCGCCCCTCGGCGTTGATGTCGCCAAGAGACGTGTACCGCCGAAGCTGGCTCCGCACCCGGGCGATGAGCTCCTGAGGGTTGTAGGGCTTGGTGACGTAGTCGTCGGCCCCCATGGAAAGGCCCAGGATTTTGTCCGTGTCCTCGCTCTTGGCGGAGAGGACGATCACCGGCAGGTTCCGCCTCTCCCGGATGCGGAGCAGGGCGCTGAGGCCGTCCAGCCTGGGCATCATCACGTCGATGAGGATGAGCTTCACGGCGGGGTCCAGGCATTCATCCACGGCCTNGAGGCCGTCGTAGGCCCTGCGGACCGGATAGCCCTCCCGCTCCAGGGTGATGGCNNTGGCGTTCACGATTTCCGGGTCGTCGTCCACGACTAAAATACATTCGTTCATATCGGGCTTCCTCCCTTAAGCTGTGTATAGGATAACAGGCAAATCTTACGAACGGCTTCACAAAATTCTTATGAATTTCTTACGATTAAAANAGGCGGGGAAGCTCCCCGCCTTTCCACTATGTCAGTCCTCCAGGGCCTTTTGCAGGTTGTCAATGACCTTATTCAGCCTTTCCTCACGCGCCGCCGGGTCCTTTTCCTTTTTCACTTCCTGCAAGCTGTCCAGCACAAAACGGATAAAGGCCTTGAATTGGCTGTCTGTCATTCCCATGCTGAAACGCTCCTTTCCTGGCTGGGATAATTCTATTTTACCGTAAAAGCGCCCAAAGGTCAAGGCGCTAAAGCCCTATTTTCTCAGCGGCAGGGTAAACAAAAACCGCGTCCCCTCCCCGCCGCTCTCGGCTTTCAGGGTTCCCTTGTGCTCCTGGGCAATGACCGCGGCGATGCTCAGCCCCAGGCCGAAGCCGCTCTTTTCCCCCCGGGAGGCGTCCGCCCGGTAGAACCGCTCAAAAAGCCGGCTGAGCTGCTCCGCCGGGATGGGCTCCCCGGGGTTGGAGACCGTCAGCCTTGCCTGGCGATCCGTCTTCTCCAGGGCCAGGGTGATGGTTCCCCCCTCCGCGCCGTACTTCACGGCGTTGTCCAGCAGGATGGAAACCAGCCGCCGGAGCTTATCCCCGTCCCCCGGCACCGTGACGCCCTCCGCCACATGGTACTCCAGGGGCTTCCCCGCCTCAAAGGCCACCGGCTCGAAGGCCAGGGCGCAGTCCTCCGCCACGTCGGACAAGNAGACCTCCGCCAAAACGGNNCTCTGGGCCNGGTTGTCCGNCCGGGCCAGGGTCAGCATCTCCTCCACCAGGCGCTTCATCTGGTGGGACTCGGAGAGGATGTTGTCCGTCCACCGGGCGGGCCGCTCCTCCAGGGGCAGGGCGGAGAGAAGCTCCGCGTTGGAGAGAATCACCGTCAGCGGTGTTTTCAGCTCGTGGGAGGCGTCGGAGAGGAACTGGCGCTGCTGCCGCCAGGCCCGCTCCACCGGCCCCGTCGCCCACCGGGCCAGGGTCGCCGAGACTCCCAGCAGCAGCAGAAAGGCCGCCAGGGCGATGCGCAGATAAGACCCCATCATCTCCCGGAGCATGGCCCGCTCCATGGACATATCCACAAAGGCCATCCTCTGATAGAGCCCGTTGTCCCGCCGGAGATAGCGGAGGCTGTAGCTCTGAATCACGCCCTCCGGGGGCTNCTGGCCCAGGCAGTCCTCTAAAATGGCGGTGAGCTCCGCCGTGTCCTCCAGAGCGGCGTAGGTGCCGCCGGTGACGTAGGCGGTGTAGGCTCCCCCGCCGCCGGGCCAGACGCTGACGGTGAAATAGGGCAGCAGCACCTTGTCCCCGCCGATCTCCACGCCAATTTCCGGCCTTCGGCCGCCGGGGTCCTCCTGAANGACCCGGTGGAGCACCTCCCGGCTCAAGTCCTCCACATTCCCCCGGAGGGCGGCGAAGATGGCGAAGCACACCACCGCCAGCACGGCGGTGACCATGGCCATGCAGACGGCCACAAATTTNAGCCGGAGCTTACGAATCATGCCTCCCATACCCCTTGTTGATAAGTTTGTGGAANTTGTGTAAAACCGCCNGACGGCTGTGGATANGATGGGCGGAACTCACAGTTGACGAAACAGGCGTTTCAGCCCCCTTNTTCCAGGCAGTAGCCCACCATGCGGATGGTGCGGATGCGGACGTTCGCGCCGATGTGGGCCAGCTTTTTGCGCAGGAAGGAGATGTAAACCTCCACGTTGTTGTCCTCCGAGTCGGACTCATAGCCCCAGATTTTCAGCAGCAGCGACTCCTTGGTCAGCACCAGGTTCCGGTTCAGCATCAAAAGCTCGCAGATGTCAAACTCCTTCCGGCTCAGCCGGACGGACTTCTCCCCGCAGGAGAGGGTAAAGCTGCCCTTATCCAGCCGCACGCCGCCGAACTCCAGGGCCTCCGGGTCCCGCAGCTCCGGCTGCCGCCGGGTCAGGGCCCGGACGCAGGCCAGCAGCTCCTTGGGGTCGAAGGGCTTGGTCAAATAGTAGTCCGCCCCCCGGTCCAGCCCCTCCACCTTGTCGGCCACCTCCGACCGGGCGGTGAGCATCAGCACCGGCGTAGAGGTCCCCGCCTCCCGGAGGCGGCGCAGCACGGCGAAGCCGTCCAGCTTGGGCAGCATCACGTCCAGTAAGATCACATCGTAAATGCCCGTCAGGGCGTCGTCCAGGCCGGACTCGCCGTCGTGGCGCACGTCGGCGGTGTAGCCGCTAAGCTCCAGCAGGTCCTGGAGCGTGGCGGCAAGCCTTACCTCATCCTCAATTACCAGCACCCGCATGGGCGTTCCTCCTTATTCCTGGGAGTTCTCCTGCCCCTCCGCCGGGGCGGGGTCCTGGGCCGCGCCCCGCATCCCCGCCACAGAGATAGTCATGACCGCGTCAATGCTGTCGGTGGATAGGGCGTAAATGGCCCCGTCCTCCTCCAGCCGGACATAGCGGCCGGACTGGTCGGGCATCCGGGCCCCCACGGAGAGGGTGAAGGTCTGGTCCGTGCCGTTCGCGGCGTACTCCACCTTCAAAATGGCGTCGGCGCTGTGGAANCCGCAGATCTCCGCCGCCTCCTCGCTGGGGAAGTAGTCCACGCATTTCGCCACGGACATCGAGGCCAGGTCGTGGAGCAGGTCCTGCATCAGGGGGGCGGCGGTGACGTTGTCGCTTCCCTCAAACCAGAGGGCAGGCTGGTCCTCCCCGCCGGAGCGCCGGGCGTTGAGGCTGACCGCGGGCCGCTCCGGCTCCTCTCCGGGCGCTTCCGGCTCCCCGTCCTCCTCTCCGCCGCCCGCCTCCGCCGCCGGGACAGGGCCCTGGATGGTAATGGCCCGCAGATTCTTCTCGCTCAAATCCGGCAGCTCCGGCAGGGCGCACATGTCGTAGATGGGGGTCTGCATCAGCTTCACCAGGGTGTCCGCCACGATGTAGACCGTGGACTCGTCCCCGTTCATGCACATGTAGTAGCTGTCCCCGTCGGTGGTGGCCTTGCCAAAGGCCAGGGTCTGCTCCTTCTCCCCCGCCGAGGCGGTGAGGGTGGCCGCGGGCGTGTCCAGGCCGTGCTCCGACTTATCCTCCCCGGCGGGAAGAACCTGCTGGAACTTCAGGGAGGACAGGGCTTCCAGAATGGAGTTCACCGTGTCGTCCTTCAAGGGGAAGTCCGGCCCGTCGGCCCAGATCCACTTCCCCTCCTCGTCCAGGGCGAAGGAGAGGGTGGCCGACCCGTTGTACCAGCGCAGGGCGGTATACGCTCCGGGGTCCACCGCTTTCCCGTCGGCGGAAAGGCCCGCGGGCGCGGCCGTTCCCGCCAAGGCCTCCTCCCGTCCCTCCCGGTAAATCATGCCGAAGACGATGAGCAGGGCCAGGAACAGCGCTCCGACGATGCTCAGCAGTATGGTGACGGTCCGTCTTTCTTTCCAGGTCATGAAAGGTCCTCCTATATCCGGCCCGGCGGCGTGCCGCCGGGAAGTGTCCAACGGTCGTTTACAGGAAGCCATTATATCCCATCGGTCCCGCATTTGTCAATTTTACGGCCCCAGGCTGAAAGCTTTCTGAAAAATTTTGGTTCAAGATTCACAGTTTATTTATAAAAAANCCAGATTGATTTCAAATTTTCCGGGTATGCTAAGACCATCCTCTGCGGAGGAGACACGATTTCCTCTCTTTCTGTTTCTTTTCCCTCTTTGCAGCCGGCGGCGGGTTCTCCCGTCCGCCGGATTTTTTTGCGCCGGTTCATCGGTTTCCTGCCACGAAGAACCTCTTGCATTATAACGGGACCTTCGCTATAATAGGCTTGAACCGGGATGGTTACTTGTTTCACAAAGAACAGGCGGGGCGCGCCGCCTGAAAAATAGGAGGAGACTGCTATGAGAGGTGTACACAGCGCGGTTGACGACATCCGCCGCACCGTATTCAAAGAGGTGGCCAAGCTGGCCTTTGAAGGCGGAGACCCCCGCCTTTTGGACCAGATCCCCCTGAAGATGATCCAGGGCGAGGTGGCGAAGCACCGCCACGACGTGTTCCTGGAGCGGGCCATCGTGGAGGAGCGGGTCCGCCTGGCCCTGGGCCTGAACATCCGCTTCGCCGGGGAGACCATCCCCGTCAGCGAGGACCTTTTGTCCGCGGAGAAGTCCCAGAAGCACTTCCAAAATCCCCTGGTGAACATCATTCCCTTCGCCTGCAACGCCTGCCCCCCCAAGCAGCTGCGCATCACGGACAACTGCCAGGGCTGCATCTCCCACCCCTGCATNNACGTCTGCCCCAAGGACGCCATCTACATGGACAAGGACAAGCACTGCCACATCGACCAGGAAAAATGCANCAAATGCGGCAAATGCTTCAACCAGTGCCCCTACCGGGCCATCAGCAAAATTGAGCGCCCCTGCGCCGCCGCCTGCGGCATGGACGCCATCAAGTCCGACGAGCTGGGCCGGGCCCAGATCGATTATGACAAGTGCGTCTCCTGCGGCATGTGCCTGGTGAACTGCCCCTTCNGCGCCATCGCCGACAAGAGCCAGATCTACCAGGTCTGTCAGGCCCTGCACAAGGGCGAAAAGGTCGNNGCCTGCGNGGCCCCGGCCTTTGCGGGCCAGTTCGGCAAGGAGGCCACCCCAGCCAAGCTCCACGCCGCCATGAAGGTGCTGGGCTTCTACGATGTGGTGGAGGTGGCCATCGGCGCGGACCTTTGCACCGTGGAGGAGGCCCACGACTTTTTGGAGGAGGTCCCCGCCAAGCAGCCCTGGATGGGCACCAGCTGCTGCCCCGCCTGGAGCGTCATGGCCAAGAAGCTCTACCCCGAGTTTGCCGACTACATCTCCATGGCCCTGACGCCCATGGTCATCACCGCCCGGATGGTGAAGAAGGACCACCCGGACGCTAAAACGGTCTTCATCGGGCCCTGCTCGGCCAAGAAGCTGGAGGCCAACCGCCGGACCATCCGCTCCGACGTGGACTTCGTACTGACGTTTGAGGAGATGCTGGGCATCTTTGACGCGGCGGACATCGACTTTTCCAAGCTCCAGGCCAACCCGGAGGACGAGATGGACGAGGGCACCGGCATGGGCCGGGGCTTCGCCGTGGGCGGGGGCGTGGCCGCCGCCGTGGTGGAGGCCGTGAAGCACATCGACCCGGACCGGAAGATCCAGATCGAGTACGGCGACGGACTGAAGAACTGCCGGAAGATGCTGGCCATGGCCAAGGCGGGCAAGCGGGACGGCTACCTGCTGGAGGGCATGGGCTGTCCCGGCGGCTGCGTGGCCGGCGCGGGCACCATCGCCCCCATCCGGGACAGCATGATGACCGTGGAGAAGTTCAAAAACGCCGCCCCCTCCATGAGCTGCACCGAAAGCCCCTACCTGGACCGGCTGGAGGAAGTGGAGCAGAAGTACGAGATCAACCACCACGACTGAGCCGCCGGAGGGCATGGGAAAAATTGATGGGTTTTTGCCCGTCAATTTTTCCGCCGCCCTGAAATTTAAATAAACCGTAAATTTCAATCAAATTTTTGTTTTGTCGCATTTGCAACTAGCGGTTCGTCCCCGAACCTGTTATACTCAGAACACGAACTGAACAGGACCAGGAGGTCTTACATTTTAAGGAGGAATACAATTATGAAAAAGTGGGTTTGCCCTGTCTGCGGTTATGTGCATGAGGGAGAGACCGCCCCGGAGAAGTGCCCCCAGTGCGGCGTTCCCGGCGCGAAGTTCAAGGAGCAGGGCGCGGATATGACCTGGGCCGCCGAGCATGTGGTGGGCGTGGGCAAGACCTTCGGCGCGGACGTCCCCGCCGAGGTTCAGAAGGAAATTATTGACGGCCTGAACGCCAACTTCGCCGGCGAGTGCACCGAAGTGGGCATGTACCTGGCCATGGCCCGCGTGGCCCACCGGGAGGGCTATCCCGAGATCGGCCTGTACTGGGAGAAGGCCGCCTATGAGGAGGCCGAGCACGCCGCCAAGTTTGCCGAGCTGCTGGGCGACGTGGTGACCACCAGCACNAAGAAAAATTTGGAAATGCGGGTAGANGCCGAGAACGGCGCCACCGCCGGCAAGTTCGCCCTGGCGAAGCTGGCCAAGCAGTACAACCTGGACGCCATCCACGACACCGTCCACGAGATGGCCCGCGACGAGGCCCGCCACGNCAAGGCGTTCANGGGCCTGCTGGAGCGGTTTTTCAAGTAAGAGCGGGAGGNCATACAGCTATGGATAAGTACGTATGCCCCTGCGGCTATGTCTACGACCCCGCCGTGGGCGATCCCGACAACGGCGTGGCCCCCGGCACCCCCTGGGAGCAGGTCCCCGAGAGCTGGGTCTGCCCTATCTGCGAGATGGGCAAGGACGTGTTCGAAAAGGAATAAGCGCGCGTTTATCGCAGCCATATAACCGGAGGGGAACGGGAACGCTCGTTCCCCCTCTTTTTGCGCGCTTTTTCCTTCTGTTTTTTATTTGACGATTTCCAAAAATCGAAGTATAATAAAGTGGACCGGAAAGGAGGTCCCGCTATGAAGACCATCATCACCATCGGAAGACAGTTCGGCAGCGGCGGCAAGGAAGTCGGCATCCGCGTGGCCAAGGAGCTGGGCATCCCCTTTTATGATAAGGAAATTCTTCAGGAGGCGGCCAAAAAGAGCGGCCTGTGCGAGAAAATCCTGGAAAATTTTGACGANCGTCCCAAGAGCCTGCTCTACTCCATCGCCATGGATTCCTACATGTTCGCCCTGCCCGGCACCGGAGCGGGCGAGTCCCTGGAGCAGCAGGTGTATCTCGCCACCTTCAACACCATCCGCCACATCGCCGAGGAAGGCCCCTGCGTCATCATCGGCCGCTGCGCGGACTACGCCCTGGCCAGCAACCCCAACCATTTCAGCGTTTTCATCCACGCCCCCCTGGAGGACCGAATCCGCCGGGTGGCCCAGCGGCAGGACCTGTCCCCCGAAAAGGCCAGGACCCTGATCAGCAAAACGGACAAGCGCCGGGCCTCCTATTATGAGTATTACTCCTCCCAGCGCTGGGGAGCCGTGGACAGCTATGACTTCTGCGTCAACAGCAGCTACCTGGGACTCGGCGGCACGGTGGAGCTCATCCGCGCCATGGTGGACCACAAGGAACACCCCGTCCCCAGCCCCACGGAGGCCGATCCCACCCGAAAATAAAAACCGCCCGGCGGTTCTCACAGACCGCCGGGCGCTTTCCCGTTCCGNCAGGCGGGTTAGGCCTTCCGCCCCGGAAAAATATTTTCCAATTTTGTCAAGTTAGCCCTTCCTTCTTTTGAAAATGTTTGATATAATTACCATCTAGTAAGGATATCCGGCTGTCTTCCACCGCGGCGAAACCTGTTCCGCGGAGCCGCATCCATGATGGGAGGAATCTGTTGTGGAGAAAATTTTGATTATTGACGACAGTCCTGTCCAGGCGAACTTCCTCAGCTCCATCCTGGAGCCGGATTACGAAATCACCGTTGTCAACTCTGCTGAGGAAGGCTTGGAGCAGGCAAAGGCCGGGGACTATTCCCTGATTCTCCTGGACGTGATTATGCCGGGCATCGACGGCTTTCAGCTTTTGAAAATGCTTCAGGAAGAGGTCATTCTCCGGCACACGCCGGTCATCCTCATCACCAGCCTCAACGACATCCAGCACGAGGAACAGGGCCTCACCCTGGGAGCCGTGGACTATATTACCAAGCCCTTCCACCCCGCCATTGTCCGGGCCAGGGTACATACCCATATCAACCTCTACCAATACCGCACCCAGATTGAGCGGGAGGCCACGGTGGACCAGCTCACCGGCGTGCCCAACCGGCGGCGCTACGACGCCGTCAGCGGCAAGCGCTGGCAGGACGCCGTCCGCCTGGGCGTCCNCTTCTCTATCTGCATGTTCGACATTGACAAGTTCAAGGTCTACAACGACACCTTCGGCCATCCCGCGGGGGACAAGGTCATCAAGGCCGTGGCTGAAACCGCCTCCTCCATGCTCCGCCGGGGAACGGACTTCTTCGCCCGCTACGGCGGGGAGGAGTTTGTGGCCTTGATCCTGGGCGGCAGCGCGGAAAGCGACTTCACCCACTTGAAGGCCGTCCGCCAGGCGGTGGAGAATCTGCACATTCCCCACAACCCGGAGGTTTCCCAGTGGGTGACTGTCAGCATCGGCGGCATTACCGTTTTGCCCAAGCTGGGGACCTCTTACGACATGTACCTCAAAATGGCGGACGCCATGCTATACGACGCCAAGCGCTTCGGCCGGAACCAGGTGGTTTGGACCAACGAGCGCATGGAGCAGCAGAGAGAAAAATAAAAGCCCCAGGGGGGCGTTTCAAGGTAGAACCAGCGCCTCGAAGGTGGAGTTCCTGGCACTGTTTCTATAGGGGGACGGAGGACCGGCTTGCGCCGGTCCTCCGCCATTATTGGGAAAATTCGTTTGCCGGGCTTCCGGATTACNTGTAGAGCTCCGGCTTCTCCATGGTCTCCACCTTCAGGAACTGAGAGGTGCCCCGGGAGGCGTTCAGCGCGTCGCCGGCGACGCAGGCCACATAGCCGTCCCAGCTGGAGGGGCCGGTGAGCTTCCCGGCGTGGACGGACTCCACCCACTTGCAGAACTCGATGTCATAGGCCTCGATGAAGCGCTCTTTCCAGTCGGTCATGATGGGCATGGACTCGGCGGGGTTCAGGCTGTCCCAGCCGGCGGGGCGGGAGCGGCGGACCACGGCGTAGGGGTCGGGCAGCTTCACGGTGCCGTTTTCGCAGACCACCTCGCACTGGATGTCATAGCCGTAGCCGTCGGCCACCTGGACCTCCACGTCGATGAAGCAGCCCTTCTTGGTCCGCATCAGCATGACCTGGGGGTTGTCATAGCCCTTGTCGGAGTTGGCGGACTGGCGGACCTTGACGCACTGGACGTCCTCATACTCGTCGTCCNGAAGCCAGCGGCAGATATCCAGCTCGTGGATGGCCACGTTGGTGACGCCGTTTTCGGTCTTGAAGCCCGGGCCCTGGGCAACGTTCCGNTGGCAAGCCTTGATGACCAGGGGCGCGCCGATCTCGCCGGAGTCGATGATCCGCTTCATCTCCGCGTAGCCCCGGTCATAGTGGCGCATGAANCCCACCNGGACCAGCCGCTTGCCGATCTCCAGCTCCCGGTCGATGATCTCCTCNCAGTCCTTGGCGTTCTGGCTCAGGGGCTTTTCGCAGAAGCACCACTTCTCCTCCGCCAGGGTCTTCATGACGTAGTCGTGGTGCGTGGGGTCGATGGAGGTAATGACCACGGCTTCCACATCCGGGTCCTTGATCATGCCGTCGCAGTCGTTTCCATAGGATTTGATGCCGTATTTGGCGGCGGTTTCATCGGCAGCGGCGGCTACGTAGTCGGACACAGCCACGACGGTGGCACCGGGGACAGTCTCGATGATGCGGCGGCAGTGGTCCTTGCCGATGGCTCCGCAGCCGATGATGCCGATTTTCAGAACTTTGTCCATGATAATCAACCTTTCTTTTAATAGTCAAATAGNATTTTCCTACAGGAGACACATCGGGAAACTATGATGAAGGGGGGCTGAAACAGCCCGTTCGATTGCCCGAGCGCCTCGTTCCTGGCTTTGAAATGAAGCGGCACGCCGGTGAAGCAGGGTTCTTGATAGTAGTGGATTCCGTGCGTGCTTTGCAGCACGCCGTCCTCCATTTCCGCGCCGCAGAAGGGGCAGTCCATGAATCAGTANTTCCGCGCCTCGTCGCGGCCTTCCTTGACGCCCTTCCAGGCCTCCCGGACGCTCTCCNTNTCAGACACGTCGNCGAGCCCGACGTTCCACCAGGATNCATACCCGTCGGTCATGGTCTTGGGANTGNCCTTCANGTCGAAGAGGCACGCAACCGTCTGCTTCTTCGCGTCGGCCAGGGCGGCCTCCAGTTCGGCAATGGTCTTGCAGGTGTAGGTCTTCAGGCCGTAGCCCTCGCCGATCTTGGCGTAGTCCACGGGAATGAGGTCCCCGCAGGGCTTTTTGCCGTCGGTATNGCGGAANTCGGTGGCCAGGCTCCCGATGCCGTGGTTCATTTCCAGGTTGTTGATGCAGCCAAAGCCGCAGTTGTCGAAGACCAGAATGTTGACCTTCTGCTTTTCCTGCTGGATGGTCATGATCTCGCTGTGGAGCATCTGGAAGCTGGAGTCGCCCACCACGCAGTAGACCTCGTTGTTAGGTTCCGCGAACTTCACGCCCAGAGTGGCGGCCACCTCATAGCCCATGCAGGAATAGCCGTACTCGGCGTGATAGCCGCCCCGCTTGTCGGTGGTCCACATCCGCTGCATGCAGCTGGG
>NZ_CAJMXG010000052.1:0-15514 GCF_905219725.1 Oscillibacter sp. CU971 | reverse complement strand
GGGCAACGGAGGCGGAAAACGGAATGAAAAAATAGGGCTTGCATATACTGGGCGGGGTGTGGTATAATCATCACAGCCAAGAATTCAATTAGGTCCACGGCAGACACGCAAAAGAAAAACCGGAGGGATGCCGCCCTCCGGTTTTTCATTGTGCTTACCTGCCCTTGCGGTGGCGGTCAAGCCACTTGCTCACATAGTTGCCGGGTATGCTCGCTCCGACCGACACGAAAAAGCTAATCAATATCTCCGCGGCATTCACCTCCTCCCTGCTGCCGGTTTGGAGAAGGGCGGCAGACTGATGATGCCGCATTTCGACAGAAACCGCAAGGGCGGGCGGGAAAATACCCCTTGCCTTTTCTTGCGGCGGTTGGTATAATAATTACAAGCTGCCCTTGTTGTGTTCGCCTAGCCATTTAACATAATGGAAGAAGTTCACAGCGATGGACTCCCCCGGAGAGTTGGGCCTCTCCGGGGGACTTCTTTTGTACGCTCCCTTCCGGCAAAATTTCCCTCCCTCCCGGCGCGAATCTTGTGCATTCCGCCAATTGCATAAATATTCACGGAGGTTGTATAATTCATTCATCATTAAAACCAATGGAGGCGCAGTTATGAANAAGAATATCAAGAAAGTCGTCCTTGCCTATTCCGGCGGACTGGATACATCCATCATCATCCCCTGGCTGAAGGAGAACTACGGCGGCGTGGAGATCATCGCCGTGGCCGGAGACGTGGGCCAGGAGCAGGAGCTGGACGGCCTGGAGGAAAAGGCCATCAAGACCGGAGCCAGCAAGCTGTACGTCGCGGACCTCACCGACGAGATGGTGGACGNGGTGNTCATCCCGTCTTNGNANANGGGAGCCAGCTACGAGCAGTACCTCCTGGGCACGGCCTTTGCCCGGCCCATCATCGCCCGGAAGCTGGTGGAAATCGCCAAGGCCGAGGGGGCGGACGCCATCGCCCACGGCTGCACCGGAAAGGGCAACGACCAGGTCCGGTTTGAGCTGGCCATCAAGNGCTTCGCCCCGGAGATGACCATNATCGCCCCCTGGCGGGAGTGGGACATCAAGGGCCGGGACGAGGAGATCGACTATGCCGAGGCCCACAAGGTCCCCCTGAAAATCAGCCGGGAGACGAACTACTCCAAGGATAAAAACCTCTGGCACCTGAGCCACGAGGGCCTGGACCTGGAGGACCCCGCCAACGAGCCCCANNATGAGAAGGAGGGCTTCCTGGAGATGGGCGTCAGCCCCGTGGCCGCCCCGGACAAGGCCACCTATGTGACCATCGACTTTGAAAAAGGCGTCCCCGTGGCAGTGGACGGCGAGAAAATGAAGGCCAGCGACATTATCCGNAAGCTCAACAAGCTGGGCGGGGAAAACGGCATCGGCCTTCTGGACATCGTGGAGAACCGGCTGGTGGGCATGAAGGACCGGGGCGTCTACGAAACTCCCGGCGGCACGATTTTGTATAAGGCCCATGAGTGCCTGGAAATGATTACGGTAGACAAGGACACCGCCCACATGAAGAGCAAGCTGGCGGTGGACTTCGCGGACCTGGTGTACAACGGCAAGTGGTTCACCCCCCTGCGGGAGGCCCTCANNGCCTTTGCCGACAAGANCCAGGAGCANGTGANNGGCTCCGTGAAGCTGAAGCTCTACAAGGGCAATATGATCACGGCCTCCATCACCTCCCCCGAGAGCCTGTACTCCGAGGAGCTGGTGACCTTCAACGAGAGCGCCTATGACCAGACCAACGCCACAGGCTTCATCAACCTGTGGTGCCTGCCCGATACCGTGCTGGCGCTGCGGGAGCAGGGGAAACTTTAATTTAAAGGAGTAGCATCCATGAAACTTTGGGGCGGACGGTTCAGTAAGGAGACGGATTCCCTGGCCAATGATTTCCAGTCCTCCATCCACTTTGACCAGCGGCTTTACCGGGAGGACATCCAGGGCAGTATGGCCCATTCCGAAATGCNGGCGGCCCAGGGCGTGATTTCCCAGGCGGACAAGGAGGCCATCCAAAAGGGCCTGACGGATATCCTGGCGGATATCGAGGCGGGAAAGGTGGAGTTCTCCCCGGCCAACGAGGACATCCACATGAACGTGGAGGCCCTGCTGACCCAGCGCATTGGCGAAGCGGGAAAGCGCCTCCACACCGCCCGGTCCCGGAACGACCAGGTGGCTCTGGATTTCCGCATGTACGTGCGCAAGGAGATTGGAACCGTCATAGGCCGGCTGCTGGACCTGGAGAAGGTCCTCTGCGCCCAGTCCAGGCGGCACCGGAACACGGTGATGCCGGGCTATACCCACTTGCAGCGGGCCCAGCCCATTTCCTTCGCCCAGCACCTTCTGGCCTATGNCGCCCAGTTCTCCCGGGATGTGACCCGGCTGGAGGACTGCCGCAAGCGCCTGAANNAGTGNCCCTTGGGCTCCGGCGCCCTGGCGGGGACCACCTATCCCATTGACCGTTTCCAGACGNCCCAGGCCCTGGGCTTTGACCGCCCCNGCGGCAACTCCCTGGACGGTGTCAGCGACCGGGACTACGCCCTGGAGCTTCTGAGCGCGCTTTCTATTTTAATGATGCACCTCAGCCGCTTCGCCGAGGAGGTNATCCTCTGGTGCAGCTGGGAGTTCAAATTCGTGGAGCTGGACGAGGCCTATTCCACCGGCTCCAGCATCATGCCCCAGAAGAAGAACCCGGACATGGCGGAGCTGGTCCGGGGCAAGACAGGCCGGGTCTACGGCGACTTAATGGGCCTCCTCACGGTGATGAAGGGCCTGCCCCTGGCCTATAACAAGGACATGCAGGAGGACAAGGAGCCGGTCTTCGACGCCCTGGACACCGTGGAGCTGTGCCTTCCGGTGTTCACAGGGATGATTGACACCATGACGGTCCTCCCGGAGAACATGCGGAAGGCGGCAGGCCGGGGCTTCATCAACGCCACGGACTGCGCCGACTACCTGACCAAGAAGGGAATGCCCTTCCGGGACGCGTACACCGCCGCGGGACAGTTGGTGGCCTCCTGCGCCGCCCAGGGGAAGACCCTGGAGGAGNTGACCCTAGAGGAACTGCGCGCCGTCTCCCCGCTCTTTGGGGAAGACGTTTACGAGGCCTTGAAGCTGGAAAACTGCATGGCCCTTCGCCGGAGCTTCGGTGGCCCTGCGGCNGCGNAGACCGCCCGGCAGATTGAGGAAATCGAGGCGTTCATGCAGGCGCGGAGCGAATAAGAGGGGGGCATCCCATGAAACCAAAGGTGTATATCGACGGCAAGGAGGGCACCACCGGCCTCCAGATTTACGACCGCCTGACGGCCCGGGAGGACATCGAGCTCCTCCTCATCGACGAGTCCAAGCGCAAGGACCCGGCGGAGCGGAAACAATTTCTCAACGCGGCGGACCTGGTGTTCCTCTGCCTGCCGGACGCCGCCGCCGTGGAAGCGGTGAGCCTGATAGAAAACGGCCAAATCCGGGTGATTGACTGCTCCACCGCCCACNGNACGGCGGAGGGCTGGGTNTACGGCTTCCCGGAGCTGACCGGGCAGCGGGAGGCCATTCGAACGGCGGCCCGGGTGGCGAACCCGGGGTGCTATGCCACGGGCTTTCTCACGCTGGTCCGGCCCCTGGTGGAGAAGGGGGTGCTGTCCCCCAAGGCCCGGCTGGCCTGCCACGCCCTGTCGGGCTATACGGGGGCGGGGAAAAAGGCNANCGCCCAANNTNNCNATCCGGACCGGGACAAGGAGCTGGAAAGNCGCNGGCACTACGCGGTTACCCTGGCCCACAAGCATCTGCCGGAGATGGCGGCAATAGCGGGACTGAACCGCCCGCCCCTGTTCATGCCCATGATCTGCGATTATCCCCAGGGAATGGTAGTTACCGTCCCGCTGTGGGCGGAGGAGCTGGAGGGCCCCTGGTCCATTGAGAAGCTCCGGGCACTGTATGAGGACTATTACGGCGGCAGTCCCGTGGTGACCCTTCGTCCCGCCGGCGCGCCCTCCTGCGGCTTTATCGGCTCCAACAATCTCTCCGGAACGGACGGGCTGCAAATTTTTGTCAACGGAAACAGCGGGCGGTTCATGCTCTCCGCCCGCCTGGACAACCTGGGCAAGGGCGCCTCCGGCGCGGCGGTGCAGAACATGAACCTGATGCTGGGCTTCGAGGAAACGGCAGGCCTGGCGCTTTGAGAAAGTACGAGGAACGGATATGCTGAATTTCATCGGCGGCGGCGTCTGCGCCGCCCAGGGCTTCCGGGCGGCGGGAGTCCACGCGGGGGTCAAAACTCACGCGGAATGGAAGAAGGATGTGGCGCTGATCGTCTCCGACGTGGACTGCGCGGCGGCGGCGGTGTTTACGAAAAATGCCGTCAAGGCCGCCCCCATCCATGTGGACCGCAAGCACCTGGCGGACGGAAGAGCCCGGGCCGTCATAGCCAACAGCGGAAACGCCAACGCCTGCGCCCCCCAGGGGGAGGAAAACGCGGAACGCATGTGTGCCGCCGCGGCCCAAGCCCTGGGCTGCAAGCCGGAGGACGTGCTGGTGAGCTCCACCGGCGTCATCGGCCAGCGGATCAACGTGGAGGCCGTCGAGGCCGCGATTCCGGCCCTCTGCGCCGCCCTGGAGCGGTCGGCGGAGGCCAGCGACGCGGCGGGCCACGCCATCATGACCACCGACACCGTGAAAAAAGNGGCGGCGGTGGAAACCACGGTAGGGGGCAAAATCGTCCGCATGGGCGGCGTGGCCAAGGGCAGCGGCATGATACACCCCAACATGGGCACCATGCTCTGCTTCCTCACCACGGACTGCGCCATTTCCCCGGAGATGATCAAAACCGCCCTGCTGGAAACGGTAAGCGTCAGCTTCAACCGCATCAGCGTAGACGGGGATACCTCCACCAATGACACCTGCTGCGTCCTGGCCAACGGCCTGGCGGGAAACGAGNCCATTACGGCCAAGGGCCCAGACTACGACGCTTTCCTGGCGGCCCTGCGGGCCCTGTGCACGGAGCTTGCCAAGAAAATGGCCTCCGANGGCGAAGNGGCACGGCATNTCATCACCNGCACCGTCCAAGGNGCAAAATCCGAAAAAAGCGCTGAGATCATCGCCAAGTCCGTAGTGTCCTCCACCCTGACCAAGGCGGCGATTTTCGGTGCGGACGCCAACTGGGGCCGGNTCCTCTGCGCCATGGGCTACTCCGGGGAGGACTTTGACCCGGATCAAGTGAATGTCCATTTCGCCAGCGCCGCCGGGGATGTCCAGGTCTGCGCCAAGGGCCGGGGCCTGGATTTTGACGAGGACNTCGCCAAGAAGGTCCTGACGGAGCACGACGTGGAAATCAACATCTCCATGGGAGAGGGAGAAGCCTCCTGCACCTGCTGGGGCTGTGACATCACCTACGACTATATCAAAATCAACGGCGACTACAGAACATAAAGGGGGCGGACGGCATGTCTTCCCATGAGCAGCAGGCCCAGACCCTGATCGAGGCCCTGCCTTATATTCAGAAATTTACCGGCAAGACCATCGTGGTCAAATACGGCGGCAACGCCATGATCTCCGACGAGCTGCGCCGGGCGGTGATGAGCGACGTCATTCTTTTAAATCTAGTGGGCATNCGGGTGGTGGCCGTTCACGGCGGCGGGCCGGAGATTTCCGCCATGCTGAAAATGATCGGCCACGAGTCCAAATTTGTGGACGGCCTGCGCTATACCGACGTCACCACCATGGACATCGTCCAGGCCGTCCTCTGCGGCAAGGTCAACAAGGACCTGGTGTCCCAGCTGNGCCGCCTGGGAGGCCGGGCCGTGGGCCTGTGCGGCATGGACGGGCAGCTCTTCCAGGCGGAGCAGATGGACGAAAAATACGGCCTGGTGGGCCGGATCACCGGCGTGAACCCCGAGCCGGTGAAAAACGCCCTGGAGCACGGCTATATCCCCATCGTCTCCACCGTGGCTCAGGGGGTGGATTCCGACACGGCCTATAACATCAACGCGGACACCGCCGCCGCTAAGCTGGCGGAGGCCCTGGGGGCGGAGAAGCTGATTCTGCTCACCGACGTCCGGGGGCTCCTCCGGGACTCCAAGGACGAGAGCACCCTCATCCACGTGGTCCGCACCCAGGAGGTCCCGGCCCTGGTGGAGGAGGGGGTTATCTCCGGGGGCATGATCCCCAAGATGCAGTGCTGCGTGGACGCCATCCACGTCGGCGTGGAGCGGGTCCACATCCTGGACGGCCGCATCCCCCATTCCATCCTCANTGAGCTGCTTTCCGACGAGGGCATCGGCACCATGATGAAAAAGGAGGAGGCCCTATGACATCCGAGGCCATTAAGAGCTTGACCCATCAGCATATCATGAACACCTACGGCCGGTTCCCCGTGGCCCTGGACCACGGGGAGGGGGCCACCCTTTACGACCCGGAGGGCCGGGAATACATCGACTTCACCAGCGGCATCGGCGTCACGGCCCTGGGCTATGGAAACCAGCCCTGGGCAGAGGCCGNTGCGGACCAGGCGAAGAAGCTGGGCCACACGTCCAACCTGTTCTACACCGAGCCTCCGGCGAAGCTGGCGGAGATCCTCTGCCGCCGCACCGGAGAAAGCGCCGTCTTCTTCGCCAACGGCGGCGGGGAGGCCAACGAGGGCATGATCAAGCTGGCCCGGAAATACAGCTTTGACAAATACGGCCAGGGCCGCAGCGCCATCGTCACCTTGAAAAACTCCTTCCACGGCCGGACCATTACCACCTTGAAGGCCACGGGGCAGGATGTGTTCCACAATTACTTCTTCCCCTTCACCGAGGGCTTCCGCTACGCCTCCGCCAACGACTTGGAGGCGCTGCGCGCCCAGGACCGGGGGGACGTCTGCGCCGTCATGGTGGAGCTGGTCCAGGGCGAGGGCGGCGTGCTGCCCCTGGATAAGGGCTACGTAAAGGCCGTGGAGGCCCTTTGCGCGGAAAAGGACTGGCTGCTCCTGGTGGACGAGGTCCAGACCGGCGTGGGCCGGACGGGGACGCTCTTTGCCTTCCAGCAGTATGACGTTCTCCCCGACGTGGTGAGCTTTGCCAAGGGCATCGCCGGGGGCCTGCCCATGAGCGGCATCATGGCCAATGAGAAATGCAAGGACGTTCTGGGCCCCGGGATGCACGCCACCACCTTCGGCGCGAACCCCGTCTGCGCCGCCGCGGGCTTGGTGGTCCAGGAGACCCTCAGCGACGGATTCCTGAAGGAGGTCCAAGAGAAGGGCGAGTACCTCCGCAAGGGCATCGAGGCCCTGAATCTGCCCTGCTTCGGAAAAACCCGGGGCCTGGGCCTGATGATCGGCGTNGAGGTCCGGGAGGGATGGAGCAACAAAGACATTGCGGGCAAGCTGATTGAAAACGGCCTTCTCATCCTCACCGCCGGGCCGGGAATGCGGCTGCTGCCGCCCCTGGTTATTACGAAGGACGAGATGGACAAGGGCCTGGACATCATGAAANNGACNCTGGGCTGNGAGNAAGGGAGGACGCTATGGAAAAGCACTTTTTAAAGCTTCTGGACTTTACCCCGGCGGAGATTCAGCAGTTTCTGGACACGGCGGCGGATTTGAAAGCCAAGAAGAAGGCCGGAACCCCCCACAGGTATCTGGAGGGGAAGAACGTGGCCCTGATTTTTGAAAAGACCTCCACCCGGACCCGCTGCGCCTTCGAGGTGGCCGCCCAGGACCTGGGCATGGGCAGTACTTACCTGGGCCCCACCGGCTCNCAAATCGGCNTGAAGGAGTCCATTGCCGACACCGCCCGGGTNCTGGGCCGGATGTATGACGGCATCGAGTACCGGGGCTTCGGCCAGGCCATCGTGGAGGAGCTGGCGGAGTACGCCGGGGTCCCCGTGTTCAACGGCCTCACCGACGAGTTCCACCCCACCCAGATCCTGGCGGATTTTCTGACCATCCAGGAGCACTTCGGAAAGCTCCGGGGCGTGAAGCTGGTCTACCTGGGAGACGCCCGCTTCAACATGGGCAACTCCCTCATGGTGGGCTGTGCCAAAATGGGCATGCACTTTGCCGCCTGCGCCCCGAAGGCATATATGCCGGATCAGGCCCTGATCGATACCTGCCAGGCCATCGCNAAGGAGACCGGCGCGGTTCTGGAATTCATTGAGGACCCCATGAAAGCGGTTCAAAACGCCGGTGTCCTTTACACCGACGTCTGGGTCTCCATGGGCGAGCCTGTGGAGGTCTGGGAGGAGCGCATCGCCGCCCTGGGCCCCTATCAGGTGACCAAGGCCCNGATGGNCGCGNCGGGCCCCCAGTGCCGCTTCATGCACTGCCTCCCCGCCTACCACGACCACAAGACCAAGGTGGGCAGGGAGATGGGCGAGCGCTTTGGCCGGGAGGCCATGGAGGTGACGGACGAGGTTTTCGAGTCACCCCAGTCCATTGTCTTCGACGAGGCGGAGAACCGGATGCACACCATCAAGGCCGTGATGTACGAGCTGATGAAATAAATAAAGGGAAGAGGAGAGGCGGAAAACCGCCCCTCCTCTTTTTCCGTTTCAGGTATAATTTTCCCCTGGGGCTGGAAAAATGAAACCATCACTGACAGGAGGCATACACACGAGATGGTGAAAGGAATTTCCAGACGGGTGGTCGTGGTGGACTCCCCGGACCAGCGGTTTTTCGAGCAGGCGATTTTCATCGTGCGGAACGACGCCGCCGGGGAGGGGGTCACCTCNCGGGAACTGGTGGAGGAGGCCCGGAGGGTGGCCCGGAACTATGCCGGGGGGGACCACGGAAAATTCAGCCGGGCCTGGCGGGACCTGAGCCCGGCGGTCTACACCCTCATGGGCGCGGCGGCCATCGGACTTTTGTGGCTGATTGTGGCGCTGATCTAAAAGGGACCCTGGAAGCCCTCTTCGCGGAGGGGCTTCCAGGGTCCTCGCCTATGCTGCGTTACAAAGCGATTACCTTCGTTGCGATGGCCTCCTGGAAAGCCCGGTCATGCTCCACAAAGATCATCGTGGGAGCAAAGCCCCGCAGCAGTTCCTCGATCTGGAGGCGGGAGTCGATGTCAAGGAAGTTCAGCGGCTCGTCCCATACATACAGGTGGGCCTGTTCGCAGAGGCTGGCGGCGATGAGAACCTTTTTCTTCTGCCCGCCGGAGTAGNCCTCCAGAAGGCGGTCAAACTGCTCCCGGGAGAAGCCCAGCTTCCGCAAAATGGCCTTGAAGAGGCTCTCGCCGATTCCCCGCTCCAGAATGAAGTCTCCCAGAGCTCCCCGGAGAAACGACGTATCCTGGGGCACGTAGGAGATGTTCAGCCCCGGGGCCGCAGACAAAGCCCCCTCATGCCGGATGTTCTGCCCCAGCAGCAGCTTGAAAAGGCTGCTTTTCCCGCTGCCGTTCCGGCCCTCCAGGGCAATCCNATCTCCCTGCTCCACGGCAAAGTCCAGGGGCCCGCAAACCCTCCGGTCCCCGTACCAAAGCGTCAGATCCGAGCAGGAGACCAGCCGCTTGGCGTGGTGGGCCAGGGGGGAGAGCTTCAAAGCCTCCACGGTCTCCCGGTTTTGGAGCAGCCCCCGCTTTTCCTCCGGGGCCTTCTCCTGCCGGGCCTCCAGGGATTTGGCCCGCTTCATCATCTTGGCAGATTTGTGGCCCACGAAGCCCTTGTCATAGGCCCCGGTTTTGGAGGACTCCACCCGGTCGGACCAGACGGAGGTCCGCCGGGCCGCTTTCTGAAGCCGCCGCACGTCTTTTTGGAGCCGTTCGTTTTTCGCCTCTTCAAACTGCTGAACCCGGTCGAAGTTCTCCCTCCAGGAGCTGTAGGACCCCGCCTGGACCTGGATGTCCGAGCGGTTCAGGGCCAGGATGTGGTCCACACAGCCGTCCAGGAAGCGGCGGTCGTGGGATACCAGGATAAAGCCCCGCTGCCGCCGGAGGTAGGCGGAAACCAGTTCCCGCCCGTGGGCGTCCAGGTGGTTGGTGGGCTCGTCGATGAGGGGGAAGCGCCCCTCCCGGAGGAACAGGGCCGCCAGAAGGACTTTCGTCCGCTCCCCGTTGGAGAGGGTGGAGAAGGGCCGCCATAAAGCCTCTTCCTCCACACCCAGCAGGGACAGCTCTTTTGGGAACCGCCAGCTCTCCGCCTCCGGGCAGAGGTCCTCCAGCACCTCCGCCGTCAGCCTCTCCTGGTCTGGGACAGGACAGGGGAAGTAGTCGAAGGGCACGGAGGAGACCAGGCTCCCCTCGCAGGGATATTCCCCCAGCAGAAGCCGCAGCAGGGTGGTCTTCCCCCGGCCGTTCCGGCCCACCAGGCCCAGCCGCCAATCGGTGTCGATTTGAAAACAGGCGTCCTGAAACACGGGGTCAGGACTGCCGGGATAGGAAAAGGTCAGGCGATCCGCCTGAATCATAGACATACGCGTCATCTCCTTGCTGTGAAATAAAAAAGATAAGNACCGCAGGANAGCCTCCCGCGGCCCGTCACAGCGCAAGCCGCCCCGAAACCGGGCGGCAGGGCAGTTATGACGCGAGGGCTGGAGGTGAGCTGCGCTTTCCCGCTTGACGGCACAACGCCGCCCCGGCCCCGCCTGCGCGGCGCCGGAAACCAAGTCACTTGGCATTCAGCAGGAAGTCAGTCTCACGCTTCCACCCCTTTCGGTTTGTTCAGGGGGGAGTATACCACGTCCCCGCCCCGCCGTCAAGGCCCTCTTTCCGGGCGGATGTTCCGCCGGGGCGGAGGGCGGAAGCCGTCCTCCGTCAAAGCGACGGCACGCCATTTGGAAACAGGCTGAAAAAAAGAGGAAATCCGGCAAAATTTCTCTTGACACGGGGAGAATTTTCAAGTATTATTTATGGGCATGCGGCGGAGAGGACATCCTCTGCGCCCCGCGACCGCGATGAACCGGGAGATTGCTCGAAAGAGGTAACTTCCGGGGAGTATGTCCGATAATCGGGCGGCTGAGAAAGGTCTGTACGCGAGCGTAGATCGCCGCGCCATGACGGAACCGGCTTGCTTTGCGCCGGGTTTTTTCATGAGCGGGAATGATACGCACGGATAAGCGGACAGAAAAATTTCTCTCGCCGTACGGAATCGACGCGAATTAAAAACCGTACGAATTAGGAGGAACCCGAACATGGCACAGAAGGAAAAGATCCGCATCCGCCTGAAGGCGTATGACCACNAGGTAATTGACCAGAGCGCGGAGAAGATTGTGGAAACCGCCAAGCGCACCGGCGCCGAGGTTTCCGGCCCCATCCCCCTGCCCACCAAGAAGGAGATCATCACCATCCTGCGCTCCGTCCACAAGCACAAGGACAGCCGGGAGCAGTTCGAGCGCCGGACCCACAAGCGGCTCATCGACATCACCAAGTCCTCCCCCAAGACCGTGGAGGCCCTGATGGCCCTGGAGCTCCCCGCCGGCGTGGAGATTGAGATTAAGCTGTAAGACCCCCATTACCCTGTTGAACCGCAGTCTGCCGCCTTGTCGAGGCNGACGGGTCAAGTTGGCCGGAACGGTTCCCAATGGCCGCGGCCGGTCAACCAATANNCTTATTTAAGGAGGAACCTTCATGAAAGCGATCATCGGCAAAAAAGTGGGCATGTCCCAGATTTTTGACGAGAACGGNCATGTGATCCCCGTCACGGTCATCGAGGCGGGCCCCTGCGTGGTCGTGCAGAAGAAGACGGCTGAAAAGGACGGCTATGAGGCCGTGCAGCTGGGCTTCGAGGACATTGCGGAGCGCAAGCTCACCAAGCCCGAGCTGGGCCACCTGAACAAGGCGGGCGTAGCCCCCAAGAAGCACCTGAAGGAGTTCAACCTGGAGAACGCCGCCGAACTGAACGTGGGCGACATNGTTAAGGCNGACACNTTCGCCGCGGGAGACNTCGTGNATGTCACCNGCGTCAGCAAGGGCCACGGCTTCCAGGGCGTTNTCAAGCGCCACGGCGCGGCTGTGAAGCGCAACACCCACGGCGGCGGCCCCGTTCACCGCCACCAGGGCTCCCTGGGCGCGGGCACAACCCCGGGCCGCATCATGAAGGGCCGCGACGGCGCGGGCCACATGGGCGTGGACCAGGTCACCGTGCAGAACCTCTCCGTGGTCAAAGTGGACCCCGAGCTGAACATGCTGGTGGTCTGCGGCGCGGTGCCCGGCCCCAAGGGGGGTCTCGTGACCATCAAGTCCACGGTCAAGGTCCACAAGGTCANGCAGGNCGGCGCGGACATCACCNANAACCCGCNGNAGGCTNCCGGCCGCAACCCGCAGAAGGCCTCCGCCAGAAGCAAGTAAGAAAGGGGTGCTGAGTAAATGTCTACTGTGAAAGTTTTGAACATGGCCGGCGCTGNNGNCGGCACTGTGGAACTGAACGACGCNNNCTTCGGCATTGAGCCCAACGAGTCCGTCGTTCACGAGGTGGTAAAGAATCACCTGGCCAACTGCCGTCAGGGCACCCAGAGCGCCCTGACCCGCGCGGAAGTTTCCGGCGGCGGCAAGAAGCCCTGGCGCCAGAAGGGCACGGGCCACGCCCGCCAGGGCAGCACCCGGGCCCCCCAGTGGACCCACGGCGGCATCGTCTTCGCGCCGAAGCCCCGGAGCTACCGCTACGTGCTGAACAAGAAGGTCCGGCGCCTGGCGCTGAAGTCCGTCCTTTCCGCCAAGGCCGCCGAGGGCTGCCTGGTGGTCATCGACGCCATCAAGCAGACGGAAATCAAAACCGCCGAGTTCCGCAAGTTCCTGAACGCTGTCAAGGTCGACGGCAAGGCCGTGGTGGTGACCCCCGCCATGGACGAGACGATCGTCAAGAGCGCCCGGAACCTTCCNGGCGNGCTGACCACNCCCGCGGCGCANCTGAATGTCTATGACATCGTAAANGCCAAGTACCTGGTGGTGGATCAGGCCGCCCTCGCTAAAATCGAGGAGGTGTACGCGTAATGACCGCATACGATATTGTGATCCGCCCCGTCATCACCGAGCGGGCCATGGCCGGAGCCGCCGGCAAGAAGTACGTCTTCGAGGTGGCCAAGGATGCCGGCAAGGTGGAAATCAAGAAGGCCGTAGAGGAAATCTTCGGCGTAAAGGTGGCCGCCGTCAACACCCTGACGGTGCCCGGCAAGGAAAAGCGCATGGGCGCGGGCCGTCCCGGCATGACGAAAACCTGGAAAAAGGCCTACGTCCAGCTGACCCCCGATTCCAAGACCATCGAGTTCTTTGAAGGAATGGTCTGATTCTACGGAAGGAGTGTAACGACAAATGTCTATTAAAACCTTTAAGCCGACGACTCCCTCCCGGCGTCAGATGACGGTCTCCGGATTCGACGGCATTGACAAAAAGGCCAAGCCCGAGCCCAAGCTCACCGAGACACTGAAAAAGAGCGCCGGCCGGAACAGCTACGGCCGCATCACCGTCCGCCACCGNGGCGGNGGCANCAAGCGGAAATACCGTGTCATCGACTTCAAGCGCGACAAACACGATATGTTCGCCACCGTCCTCCGCCTGGAGTACGACCCCAACCGCTCCGCCAACATCGCCCNNCTGGAGTATGAGGACCGCGAGCGCCGCTACATTCTGGCCCCCGTGGGCCTGAAGGCCGGCGACAAGGTGGAGTCCGGCCCCAGCGCCGACATTAAGGAGGGCAACGCCCTCCCCCTGGCCAACATTCCCGTGGGCACCATGATCCACAACATCGAGCTCCACCCCGGCAACGGCGCCCAGCTGGTGCGCTCCGCCGGAACCGCCGCCCAGCTCATGGCGAAAGAGGGCGGCGACGCCCAGATCCGCATGCCCTCCGGCGAGGTCCGCATTGTTCGGACCAACTGCATGGCCACCATCGGCCAGGTGGGGAACATTGACCACGCCAACATCAACATCGGCAAAGCCGGCCGCAAGCGCCACATGGGCTGGCGTCCCACCGTCCGGGGCTCCGTCATGAACCCCTGCGACCACCCCCACGGCGGCGGCGAGGGCCGCGCCCCGGTTGGCCGCTCCGGGCCCGTGACCCCCTGGGGCAAGCCGGCTCTGGGCTACAAGACCCGGAAGAAGAAGAACCCCACCAGCAAATTCATTGTCAAGCGCCGCAACGAGAAGTAAGGGAGGCAGATGAAACATGAGCAGATCCATTAAGAAAGGCCCGTACGTTGCCCCCGAGCTTCTGAAGCGGGTCGAGGAAATGAACGCGAAGAACGAGAAGAAGGTCCTCAAGACCTGGAGCCGCAGCTCTACCATCTTCCCCTCCTTCGTGGGCCACACCATCGCCGTGCACGATGGCCGGAAGCATGTGCCCGTCTACGTCCAGGAGGACATGGTCGGCCACAAGCTGGGTGAGTTCGCCCCCACCCGCACCTTCCGCGGACACCGGAAGGACTGAGTTGAAGNAGGATGCAGAACATGGAAAATAAAGTTGCGAAGGCCTATCTGCGCTACGTCCGCATTGCCCCCCGGAAGGTCCAGATTGTCTGCGACCTGATCCGCGGCAAGGACGCGGGCAGCGCCATGGCCATCCTGATGCAGACCCCCAAGGCTGCCNCCGAGCCCCTGCAAAAGCTTCTGANGAGCGCCGTTGNCAACGCCGAAAACAACTTCGGCATGGACCCCGCCAAGCTGGTGGTGTCCGAGGTTTACGCCACGCCCGGCCCCATCCTCAAGCGGATGATGCCCCGGGCCCAGGGCCGCGCCTACCGTATCAACAAGCGCACTTCTCACGTCACCCTGGCTGNGGCGGAAAAGGCATAAGAGGGAGGAGAACCGTTTATGGGACAGAAAGTCAATCCCCACGGCCTGCGCGTGGGCGTCATTAAAGACTGGGATTCCCGCTGGTACGCCAGTGACGAGAAGGTCGGCGACCTGATTGTGGAGGACCAGAAGATCCGCAAATACCTCAAAAAGACCCTGTACGGCGCCGGCGTGCCCAAGATTGAGATTGAGCGCAGCGGCGACGTGGTGACGGTCTTCCTGCACTGCGCCCGGCCCGGCATGGTCATCGGCAAGGGCGGCGAGCANATCGAGCAGTACCGCCTGGCTGTGGAGAAGCTGGTGGGCAAGAAGGTCCGCCTGAACATCGTCGAGGTCCGCAACCCCGACATGAACGCCCAGCTGGTGGCGGAGAACATCGCCCAGCAGCTGGAAAAGCGCATCTCCCACCGCCGCGCCATGAAGAACGCCATGGCCCGGGCCATGCGGGCCGGCGCCAAGGGCATCAAGACCTGCTGCTCCGGCCGTCTGGGCGGCCGCGAAATCGCGGGCGTTGAGCACTATCATGAGGGGACCATCCCTCTGCAGACCATCCGCGCCGACATTGAGTACGGCTNCGCGGAGGCCGCCACCACCTTTGGCCGCATCGGCGTGAAGGTGTGGATCTACAAGGGCGAGGTGCTGAGCCAGACCCTGCGCACCACTCCCCGCACCATGGACACCTCCAAGCCCTATCAGGAGCGCCGGGAGCGTCGTCCCCGCCGCGACGGCGACCGCCGGGGCGGCTTCAATCGGGACCGTCAGGGCGGCGGCGGCTTTAACCGCGGCGGCGGACGGCCCGGCCAGGGCGACGGCTTCAAC
>NZ_CAJMXG010000051.1:0-15794 GCF_905219725.1 Oscillibacter sp. CU971 | reverse complement strand
AAGCCGCCCTTCGTCCTGCCGCCCGCAAATTCGGACCAGCGCCGGGTGTTTGCGTACCTTCGCAAGCGGGGAATTGCGTCTCAGGTAATCCAACGCTTTCTGGACACCGGGCTTCTCTACGAGGACGCCCCATATCACAATTGCGTATTTGTTGGCAGGGACGGCAGCGGCCAGCCCAGGTTTGCCAGCAAGCGAGGCACCTGCGATCAGGGGGGCTCCGGCTTCAAGCGGGACGTTCTCGGCAGCGACAAGAAGATCGGCTTCCGCCTGCCCTGCGATCCGGAAATTGAGGAGGTTGCGGTCTTCGAGGCCCCCATAGACCTCATGAGCTTCTGCACCCTCTGCCCGGAGGTCCACAGCAATGCCGTCGCCCTCTGCGGGCTGTACAGCGGGTCCCTGGACACCTACCTTCGGGACCATCCTCATTTGAAATCCATTAAGCTCCTGCTGGACAACGACGGGCCGGGGATCGCGGCGGCAAAGGAGATGCGGGGGAGGTATCGGGAGGCCGGGTATGAGGTGGAGATTCGGGTTCCCAAGTACGGCAAGGACTGGAACGCCCAGCTTATGTACAAGCTCACAGGGGTGCTGGAGGAGGTGAAAAAGCCCCAAAAGAACAAAAATCCCACACAAAAGGAGGAATCCAATCCCATGGCGAACTTAGGCAAAATCATCAGCGACAAATCCACAGCGGACGCCAAATGGCGGGAGGAACGGCAGGCGGACAAGGAAACCGCCGCTGCCCTCCGGGATGCCAGCGTCATACAGATCACCAAGGACCCTCAGAAATTTGCCCGTTACCTGGAGCTTCAGGGGTACAACCCCTCCTATAGTTCCGGCAACATCGCCCTGGCCATGGCCCAGCTCCCGGAGGCCACCGTGGTCCATACCCGCGGCCACTGGAAGGACCTGGGCCGCTTTGTTCTGGACCCGGAGCTGAAAAACGGCGCCAGCATCTTCACCCGGTCCGCCACGGGCCGGGGCTACAACCTCACCAGCGTCTACGATATCGCCCAGACCCAGGGCCGGGAGCTGCGAACGCCTCAGCTGAGGGATGACACCGAAGCTATGGAAGCGGCCTTGACCGCCCTGCTGAATTTCGCGCCCGTTCAGGTGGTCGCCGGAGAAAATCTGGAATCTGGGGCCTATTACGACCCCCGGCAGATGACCCTGGCTATTGACACTGAACTCTCNGACAGCCAGGCGTTTGCGGCGGCCGCCGCCGAGATCGCCCAGGCCCGGTTTCATGACCGGGGCCGCAATCCTGTTTACAGCCGGGAGTGCTGTGAGCTGAGCGCCCAGAGCGTGTCGTACATCCTTTGCCGCCGCTTCGGTATCCAGCGGGAGCTGCCGGACCTGACGAAGATGGCGGAGCGCTGCCAGGGCTGGGAGATCGAGGACCGGCTGGCCTTCCTGAAAGAGATTCAAGGCATGAGCCGTCAGATTGGCGGTTCCATTGAGAAAACAATCGCTCCGCCCCAGAGAGCGGCTCCTTCCCGCCATGAGGCGGAACGATAATAAAATAGGAGAACATTACTTATGAAAAGATCGATTCCTTTGCTCCTGGCTGCATTCCTGCTTTCCACGCTTCTGTCCGTTCCCGTCCAGGCCGCCGAAGAATCCGGACCGGGCAGGGACAGCGNNTATTACCCCATTTCCGTAGAGGAATACACCTACGGTGACTTCGACGAGCTTCGCATCCAGAAGGTGTATCAGCTGTCCCTGGACGATGACCCCAGCCTCATTCCCACGGAGGACTTCGAGCGAAACGGGCGGCTGTACTACCTGCTGGAAATGACCCGGAAGGACGAGGTGGGGGTGGATACCAAGCCCCATGTCCAGACCGTGACCATCCCCAGCGACACCAATAACATGGAGAAAATCCTCCAGACTCTGGATACCGAGATCGAAACCGTCACGGAGGACGGCTACACCGGGAAGCTGCACCTGGACCACACCACGGTCAAGGTGACCACGGACGGCTACGCCACCAAGACCGGCACAGTGTCTGCGACTCGTACNTATCCGAATTTGTCGGACGCGGACCTGTCCCTGGTGCCCAAGACCATCTCGGACGGCGGACGGAGCTTGACCCTGGCGGACGTGCAGTGGAGCAATTCCACTCAGGAGTCCGGCGAGGGCGTGGTCACCCGCTACACCGCCACGGCCCGGTATACCGGCAGCACCTCCAGCNAATACGCCACCGGGTATACGGTGACCGCCGACTACTCCGGCGAGGTTTCCAAGACCGGCTGCAATGTGGTCACCTATACCGCCGTGTTCGGCAGCACCGAGGCCCCGAAGGACTCCGGCGTTCAGGACGGCGAACCCGTTGATGCTTCCGGTATCAAGCGCCCGCTTATGATCGGCGGCGCGGTTCTGGTGCTGGCTCTCGGCGGTGCCTTTGTGTACAAGAAAATCAGAAGGAGATGATGCCATTGAAAAAGTTCAGACTGTTCCTGCTGGCCTGCATGATCTGCGTCCTGTGCGCCGTCCAGGCCAGCGCATTGGAGTACAGCTATGACGGGGCGGACGATTTCCTCTTCGCCCGGCCCACCAGCGACGATACCATCTATGAAGTTGAAAACCCCAACGTGGACCGGAGCAAAAACGTGGCCCTGGTGGCTCCTGGCTTCGGCACTCCTACCAGCTACCTCCCCGGCTCCGGCGAATACTTGACCCCGAACCTTGTTCCTGGAGCGCTCTCCGGCGGGCTGGTGAATCAGGTGGGCAGCGCAAATTACTCTGTTTCGGAGAACGGTANCTCNAGCGGNATGGGCGGANTTTTGCCCAGCACGTCGATCTTAGACACCGGCTCTTCCGGTTCCTCCACTCCCCCGGAGCATTTCACCGTTACCACCCGGCCCAATGACACGGCTTCCGTGGGCTTCACCAGCGTCACCGAGGACAGCTACTACAGCAACGGCTCCCTGGGTACCCTGAAAATCCCCGCCATCGGCCTGAATGTCAAGATCGTCCAGGGCACGGACAGCGCCGCGCTGAAGAAAGGCGTGGGCCACTTCGAGGAAACCTCCATCTGGAACGGCAACGTCGGATTGGCCGCCCATAATCGGGGNACCAATTCGTACTTCGNCAAAATCCATACCCTGGAGGCCGGCGATGAGATCACCCTCTCCACCAAGGAGGGAACCCGGACCTATGAGGTGACCTCCGTGGCCAAGGTGACGGAAACGGACCGGAGCAGCTTGGAGAACACCTCCGACAACTGCCTGACGCTGTACACCTGCGTCCGGGATGAGCGGGACCTCCGTTGGTGTGTGAGAGCGGTTGAGCTGACGGATTAAGCTGTTCAGCGATTCCATTCGACAATCCTCCGAATCTGTGGTAGTGTTGCGGTTGCGAAAGCCCTGACAAAATCACGGAAATGGAGGAAAAGCTATGAAAAGAAACAGTAAAGTGTTTGGGATGTTGGCGGCTGGCATACTGTCCGCGGCGCTGCTGGCGGGCCCGGCCCTGGCGGCGGACCCGGAGATCCGGGTAGGCAGCTACAAGGGCAATACCCTGGAGGCAGGCGAAAGGAGCTGCCTCATCATCGGTCCTGCTGGAACGGAATACCAAGCAAGCTCCAGCGCCCCGGAGGTTATCACCCTCGAACGAGTCCTGACCTATTGGGTGGCCGTGGCCAAGGCGGAGGGCACGGCTGAGATCACCGTCACCAATGCGGACGGAACCGCCGGCAGCCTGACGCTGACGGTAGGAACCGCCGAGGCGGCAGACGACTTCCAAAAAGAAACGTCTGCTCTTGCCCAGGCGGATACCCTGGACCTCTCCGCCAACCTGGACATTCGCCTGGAGATGGTCCGGCTCATCAACGAGGTACGCCGGGAGCATGGATTGGCAGAACTGCCCACGGACGAGTCTCTCATGAACGCCGCTCAGGACGTCTCCAGCCAGTGCGTCACGGAGCATCGGCCCTATGACCACATGGCCCTCATCCGCTACGGCTGGCCTCACGGCGGGCTCTACAACCTCACCATGTTCGGCGCCTATGACTGCCCGGACATCGCCCGGCAGGCCATCGATTATTGGATCGAGTCTCCTGGGCACTATAAAACCATGCTGCTGGAGGAGGCGTCCCATGTCGGCACCGGCGTCACCTTCAAAAACGGAAAAGCCTACTGCTACATGGTCGTAGGTGATCCTACCAGCCATAATCCCTACGAATAAGGAACGATCTCACATCACACGGAGGCCCATTAGCAAATCGCTAATGGGCCTTTTTTCTTTCAAAAATTCAGTTTGGAAAGGAACCCTTTATGAACGAAAAACATCNTTCCCTGCGAACGCGCCTGACGGCCCTGCTGCTGACGCTGGTCTGCGTGCTGGGCCTGTTCCCCACCACGGCCTTTGCCGCAAGCGACACCATCACGCTGAAGGAGTTCGGCCACTCCGGCGTGGCGTATCAGTCCGCGGCCCTGGGGCGCTGCACTCTCCATGAAATGACCTTCGCAAACGGAAACCAGATTACCACCGGCTTCTGCGGCACCAAGGGTGGAGACATGGGAACGTCTCTCCAGGGCCAGACCTGGGGGAACAAGCGGTCAATCTCCGACCCCACCGTGGAAACCATGATGGCCTATTACTACGCCCATTCCACCGGCGTCTTCACCGACGAGGCGGAGGCCCTGGGCGTGGCGGACGTCTGGGGCCCCGGGTATCGGTGGTATATGAACGCCTGGGTGCAGGCTTGCATCTGGCGGTATCAGCAGGGCAGCATGAGCGATCCTGTCGTGGCCTGCGCCGAGGAGCTCATGGCTGTGTACAACACCCTGGAGGGCACCCACTACACCAGCATCGACCAGAAGCAGGGCGAGAGCTCCTTCCGGGACCGGACCCAGTTCATCCTGGACCTGGGCAGCCAGGGCGTTTGGGGCAAGTGCGCTGTGTATGAATACACCTTCACCGGCGCCGGCAGCTCCGCCCACCCCGCCGGGTCTGTGCAGAAGATCATCCTGGGCGACCTGACGGTAGAGCACATTGAGCAGGAGGAATACGTCCTCATCGTCAAGAAGGTGGACGCCACCAATCCCTCCAAGGGTCTNCNCGGAGCCGGATTCCACATTGAATCCACCNACGGCTCCTATTCCAAGGACGTGGTCACGGGCCAGAACGGCACTTACCGGATCAGCGGCCTCAGCGCCGGGACCTATGCCGTAACAGAGACCTCCGCCCCGGAGGGCTATGAAATCGACAGCGCCGCCCCGCAGTATGTCACCCTGCCCAGCAATGGGAATAATACTGTGACGGTCACCTTCCGGGACTCCACCACCATTACCGGGGAGGGCAGCATCCGCAAGGTAGACGCGGATAATCNCACTAAGGGCCTCGCCGGAGCAGTTATTAAAATCGTAGGCGTGGATAACAGCTTTGTGGGGACCTACACCACCGTCGAGGGCGGCTGGCTCACGGACGTGCCCTGGGATTCCATGCCCATTGGCAGTTATGTCGCGGAGGAAATGACTCCCCCGGAGGGCTACACCAAGAGCCCTGACCAGAACAAGGTGAAGCAGAGCTTCCATTGGGATGGAAAATCCGATGTTTCCCTCGTTTTCGAAAACGACAGCAAGGTAAAAATTCAGCTTATCAAGCTGGACGATTCCAACAATCCTCTCCCCGGCGCGGTGTTCAATATCCTGAAGGACGGGCAGATCATCGGCACCGAGGCCACCAGGGAAGATGGCAGTATCACGGTGACGGACGTGACCGAAGGAATGTACGCTTTCGTCGAGGTCTCCGCGCCGTCGCCTTTTGCCAAGCTGGTCGAGCCAGTCCTCGCTCATGTCGATCAAGCGGACGTCAATGGCGGAGGAACCATCACCGTCACTGCGGCAGATAAAAAACTGCCCAACCTGACGATTCTGAAACGGGACGCCCAGACCGGCGACGTCATCCCGGACACCCATTTTGAGATCAAGGGTATTCACTACGGGTATCACCAGGATGTGGAGACCGGACCGGACGGCAAAGCGGTCCTCACAGGCATCCCCGTGGATTCTTACGAGGTCACGGAAAAGAGCGTCCCGGACCCCTGGGTTGTCAGCGACGAGCCCACCCAGACGATCTGGCTGGGGGCTGGCGACGATCAGCAGCTCATCTTCGACAACCTGAAACAGCCTCTGCTCAAAATCTCGAAGGTGGAGAAGGGCACCGGCGAAAAAATCCCCGGCACCGTTTTTCTGCTGGAGGCCATTGACGGCGACTACCGTCAGAACCTGACCACCGGCGCGGACGGCTCCGTGGAGCTGCGGGTGGCCCCCGGCAGCTACCGCATCACCGAGCAGTCCGTCCCTGAGCCGTATGTGATTGGCGAGGAGCGGACCAAGACGATCTCCCTCAACGGCGGCGACGAGAAGGAAGTCATTTTTGAAAACCTGAAGAAGCCGGAGCTGACCCTTTATAAGATCGACGCGGACAGTCAGGAGCCGATCCCCGATACCGTCTTCCGGGTAGAGGCCATCAACGGCGATTTTCAGGACGATTGGAAGACCGGGCCGGACGGCATGGTAACGAAGCGGGTGGAGCCCGGCACCTACCGGGTCACGGAGATTTCCGTCCCCGCGCCTTACTTCCTCCCAGACAAGGACGCCGACCGGGTGCAAACGGTTTCCCTGAACGCCGGAGATGTGAAGAAGCTGACGTTCAAGAACCGCAAGGCCCCCGAGCTGACCATCTNCAAGGAAGACAGCGTGGCAGGCGCTCCCATTGAGGGGGCGAAATTCCATGTGACCTACACCAGCAATGGCGAAGCTGCCGAAGCCCCCGCCACCATTGATTTCGGCTACATTTTCACGGACGCCCGAGGCGAGATCAAGCTCCATGAGCAGGGGAAAAAGCTCTACCCCGGCGAGTACACCATCACCGAGGTGGCTCCCGCTCCCGGCTTCCAGATGAAGGAACCCACCACACAGAAGGTCATTATCCACGGAAACGAGAGCAAAACCGTCACTTTCCAGAACGAACCCTTAAACGGGATCGTCGTTGAGAAGTATGACTCTGTTACCGGCGAGGCCCTGCCTGGCTGCACCTTCCAGCTCCGTTTCCTGGGCGGCACCTCCGGCACGGGCGGCACGGTNATCGGGCAGAAGGTCACCGGGAAAAACGGCACCTGCATCTGGACGGGCCTCACTGCGGGCACCTATATCGTGGAGGAGATCGACCCCGCTGATGGGTATTCCATCATCAATTCCTCTGAAACGGTCTACATTTCGGATGACGGAGTGCAGAATGTAATCACTGTCACCTTTGACAACGCCCCGGACGGCCTGCTCCTTATCAGGAAGGTTTGCTCCGTCAATCCCAGCATCACCCTCCAGGACGCCGAGTTCAAAGTCACCTATGCGGACGGCACCCTGATCGGTGATTCCAATGGGATTTACCGGACTGACGCTCACGGAGAAATTCGCATTGAGGGCTTGAAGCCCGGCAAGAGCGTGATCGTGACGGAAACCAAGGCCCCGGACGGATTCATCATTGACACGCAGTCGCAGACCGTCCAAANTAAGGAGGGCCGGACGGTCAGCCTGACCTTCAAGAACCAGCCCAAGGGAAAACTGATTATCCAGAAGCGGGACAGCGTCAGCGGCCAGCCCCNCCCCGGCGCTCAGTTCCGGGTGACAACCGCCGNTGGCTGCGAAGTGGGCCTGGACGGTGTCATCGGCTCCGCTACGCTCACGCAGAACGGAATCTTTACCACCGACAGCAATGGTGAGATTCGGATTTCCAACCTCGCCCCCGGCGCGTATGTACTGACGGAAGTCAAGGCCCCGGTTGGCTATGTCATGGACGAACCCAGCAAAAACGTGGTAATTGGCCCCAACGGAGACACCCAAACGGTCATCGTGACCAATACTCCGAAGGGCGGGCTCATTGTCGAAAAGTATGACAAGATCACCAAGGAACCCTTGGCCGGAGCACGGTTCAAAATTACCAATGCTAATGGAGAGCTGCTCCCCGATAATGAGGGACTCACCTCCAGCAATGGCCTCTATACCACGGACCAGAATGGACAGATCGTAATCTCCAAAATTCAGCCCGGCACCTATGTCGTGACGGAGGACAAAGCCCCTGATTTTTATGAGAAGGACCCCACGCCCCAGACGGTGGTGGTCAACGCCGGGGACACGCAGACACTCCGATTCTATGACGCCCCTCTCTGCACCCTGACCATCCTGAAGCGGGACGCCGTGACCCATAAGCCTCTGGCTGGGGCGCAGTTCCTGGTCCAGTACAGCGACGGGCATGTGGCCGGCCCCAACAATGGGCTCTACACCACCGGCGCCGACGGTACTGTGACGGTCTCCGGCCTGAAGCCCAACGCTACCGTTGTCGTGTCTGAGCAGAAAGCGCCGAAGGGCTACATTCTGGATCAGACGCCGAAGAATATCGTCGTCCGCTCCGGTGTGGCCAACGGCCTGATTTTTGACAATCAGCCCGGAACAACACTGATTATTCAAAAGTTCATTGAGGGCACCGAAAACGAGCCTCTGAGCGGCGTTGCGTTCAAGGTCACCGACGGCTCCGGAGCGGCNGTCGGCCCTGATGATGGGACCTATTNCACGGACAANGCCGGCGAGATCGTGCTGAGCGGCATTGAACCCGGCACTACTGTGAAGGCCCGTGAGATCAAGACGGTGGACGGCTTCGTGCTGGATGGAACGCCCCAGGACATTCTCATCAAGGGCGGCGAGGTACAGCGCCTCACGTTCTGGAACAAACGGGCCGGAACTCTCATCATTGAAAAACTGGATTCCGTCACAAAGGCCCCCTTGGCGGGCGCACAGTTCAAGGTGCTCTACGCCGACGGGCGCGTGGTCGACACCGAGGGCGGCAAACTTTCTTCCAACGGCATCTACACCACCGACAGCAACGGGCAGATCAAGATCACCCAAGTGACTGGTACCCTGGTGGTCACGGAGGAAAAAGCCCCCGACGGCTATGTCATGGACCCCAACAGCAAGAGCCAGACCGTCGTGGTCAATCCCCAGGATACCCAGACCCTCCGCTTCTACAACGAACCCATGTGCAGCCTGACGCTGACCAAGTTGGATTCTGTCACCGGAAAGCCTGTGCCCAACACGGAGTTTACCGTCAAGGACGGCAATGGCAATGTGCTGGGCCGCTACACTACCGGAAAGGACGGGACCGTCGTAGTAACGGGCCTCATCCCCGGCAGCACCGTTGTGGTGTCTGAAAGCAGAGTCCCGGACGGCTATGTTTTGGACACCACGCCCAAGACCATCATCGTCCAAAATGGCTCCGGCAACAGCTGGACCAGCGGCTCTTCCGGCGGGACCAGTTCCGGAGGAAGTTCCAGCGGAGGCAACAACGATCTCACTTTCGAGAACGACCCCAAGATGACGCTGACAATCCACAAGTACATTGAGGGAACCGCCAACGAACCCCTGGCTGGCGTAGCCTTCAAAGTGGTGGACGGCTCCGGCAAGCCCTTGAATCCCGACGGAGGCATCTACTACACAAACAATGCGGGCGAGATTGTGCTGGAGGGCCTGGAACCCGGCACCACCATCACCGCCCAGGAGATCAAAACCGTGGACGGTTACGTCCTGGATGGCCGTCCCCAGAGCATCAAGATCGAGGCGGGCAAGGCTCAGAATCTCACCTTCTGGAATGAACCCGCCGGTTCGCTGATTATCCGCAAGCTGGATAAGCAAACCGGAAAGCCTCTGGCTGGCGTAGAATTTGAGGTAATCTATGCTGAGGGCGGCTACGTTGACACAGACAATGGACACCTCTCCAGCAAGGGCCTCTATACNACTGATGACCACGGGGAAATCCATATCTCCGGCATCGTGGGGACAGTTGTAATCAAGGAAACCCGGCCCCTGCCCGGATATACCATCGAACCGGGCAGAGAGAGCCAGACTATTACGGTCAATCCCCAGGAAACACAGACGGCAACCTTTTACAACATCCCCGCCAACACGCTGACGATTCAAAAATTCATCGACGGCAGCGACAATGAGCCGCTGGCTGGCGTGGAATTTCTGGTAACAGACAGTTCCGGGGCTGTCGTGGGACCCAACAACGGCTACTATACCACCGACAAGGATGGACGCATTTCCATCCCCGGCCTGACCCCCGGCACGACCATCACCGTCAAAGAAACCAAGACCCTGGACGGCTACATCCTCGACGGTCAGCCCCAGAGCATCCTCATCAAGGAGGGCGAGGCCCAGAGCCTGACCTTCTGGAACAAGAAAGCCGGAGGGCTGATCATCAACAAGATCGACGCCGCAACCAAGAAGCCGCTGGCGGGTGTGAAATTCAAAATCACCTACGCCGACGGCTCCAATGTGGACCTGGATGGCGGAAAGATTTCCTCCAACGGTCTCTACACGACGGATTCCCTGGGCCAGATCAAAATCCCCGGTATTGTGGGCACGATAATCGTGGAGGAAATCGAAACGCTCCCCGGCTATGTCATCGATCCGAACACCAAGCGCCAGACTGTCCAGGTGAACGCCAATGACACCCAGACCATCACCTTTGAAAATGTCCCTGCAGGCGGCCTGGAGCTGATCAAGGTCAACGAGGCCGACAAAACCCAGCGCATTCCCAACGTCAAGTTTGAAATCCGCAGAATGGACGGCGCTCTGGTGGAAACCGTCGTTACGGATTCCACGGGCCGGGTCCATGCGGACCTGGACACCGGGGATTACTATGCCGTCGAGATTGAGGCCGCAAAGGGCTTCAAGGTCGATGAAACCCCGCAGTATTTCACCATCAAGGATGGCGAAACCACCACACTCACGGTGACGAACAAGGCTTTCTCGGGCATTTTAATTCACAAGGTTGATTCTGTCACCAAGAAAGGCATCTATGGCGTCAGCTTCCTGCTGTACGACAGCGCCAACACTCCCATCGGGCAGTACACCAGCGACAATTCCGGGTATGTGTACATCGAGGGCATCACCACGGCAGGCCGCTACTACCTGCGGGAACTGGAGAACGAGGGCTACATCACGGACACCCAGATGAAAACCGTCTATGTAAAGCCCGGGGAGACCACCCTAGTGNAGTGGGAGANCACCCCCATTTCCGGTCAGATTCAGATCACAAAGAAATCCGCCGACTACAATTCCACCAATGGCCTCCCCGCCGGAACGCTGCTGGAGGGCGCGGTCTTTGAAATCTACGACAAGGCCAGCAACCTCGTGGACACCATCCGCAGCGATGGCCGGGGCCTCGNCGTTTCCCNTNAGCTCCCTCTGGGCCGCTATACCATCCGGGAGGTCAAAGCGCCCGCCAATTACGGCGTAAACGAAACGCCCCTGACGGCATACCTGGAGCACGAAGGCCAGATCGTCCGCTTCGAAGTGACAAACAAGAGCATGACCACCGGCGTGTCCATCACCAAGACCGGCCCCGCCGAGGTCATGGCGGGCCAGCCGGTCAATTACATATTCTCCGGCATCGNCAACAGCTCCANNGTGCGCCTTGACAATTTCTATTGGCGGGACACGCTTCCCGCCGAGGTGCGGCTGGAGAAGATCGTCACCGGCACCTATAACTTCCCCGGAACCTATAAGATCACCTACCGGGTGAACGGAGGAGAGCCCCAGACCCTGGCGGACAACCTCTCCACCCAGAAAAACTACACCCTCGCCGCCTCCGCCACGGCTCTGGGCCTCGCCAGCAACGAGCGGGTCACAGAAATCATGTTCGTCTTTGGGCAGGTCCCCGGCGGCTTCGCCCAGGTGGAGAAGCCCATGATCCACTGCAAGGCCGTGTCCAGCATCGCCGCCAGTTCCTTTGTAAACAAGGCGGACGTGGGCGGCACCTACCAAGGCGTATGGGTCCAGGCGGTCAGCCGCTGGGTGACCACCGTCTACGGAAAGAAGCCCTCCGTGCCCAAACTGCCCCGTACCGGCTATTGATTCCCGCGCCCAGGCGGTCCGCTTTCCGGCGGGCCGCCTGTAGTCCTATACATTATAAATATATCACCAAAGAAGGAGACTGTCTATGCTGAAAATTGCCGCAACCGGAAACCTGACCAACGACGTGGAGCTGAAGACTCAGGAGGACGGCAGGCCCTACGCCATCCTGCGGATCGCCTCGGACCGGCGCTACCGGGCCAAGGACGGAACCCGCCTCACCGATTTTATCTCCATCAAGGTCCGCGGCCCCCTGGCGGAACGCTGCGCCGCCATGGCCTATAAGGGCTGCAAGCTGGCCGCCGTCGGGGACTTCGAAACTGTCACGTTTGGGGCCCCCATGGGAGCCCAGCGCAGCGGGTCCCATGGGGAGAGGAGGAGCAGCGAAATGAGTGAGCTTTCGCCACAGGCGGAAGCGAAGGATATGGAGCTTGCTCCGACGAAGGACCCCACCCGCCAGCCCGGCTTCCTCATCAAGCCCAGCGATGTGGAAGTGCTTTCCCCCAGAAAGGCGCGGGAGGCCGCCGGGGCCATTGACGCTGCCAGAGCAAACCGGGAGGCCGCCGCCTGCGGGATGCCTGAGAGTGAGGCCATCGCTTAATGCGGAACACTGGCGTCGAATATGGCAGCGCGGACCGGACCNCNGTGGTGCTGCNGGAGATGGCNGAGCTGCTCCCCCCTCTCACGGGGGAGCAGCTGACCGCCCTGGAAGCGGACCTGCTGAAAAACGGATGCTACTCGCCTATCATCGTCAATGAGGATATGGGCATCATCGACGGACATAACCGCCAGCGGCTGTGTGAGGAGCACGGGATTCCGTATAAAATGGCGGTGTTCTCGTTTGAGGACTTGCTGGAGGCGAANCGCTGGGCCATTGAGAACCAGCGGGGCCGCCGGAACCTGGAGAAGTGGGAGCTGGGCAAGATCGCCCTGAAGCTGAGGCCGGATATTGAGGCGAAGGCCAGGGCCAATCAGGCTGCGGCCGGAGGAGACAAATCTGGAGAGGGAGCGCTTTTGACAACATTGTCAGAAGCGCTCCCTCCTGTCAGCACGAGGAAAGAACTGGCTGAGTCGGTTGGCATTGGCGAGGTCACCATGGGCAAGGTCATGCAAATTGATGAGCACGCCCCATCCACCGTGAAGGAGGCCCTGGACAGCGGGGACCTGTCCGTGAACCAGGGCTACAACATCACCCGTCAGGTTCAGGAGCTGCCGGAGGAGGAACGGGAGGAGGCCGCCGCTCAGGCGGTGGAGCTTCTGAAAGCGAAAAAGGAGGTCCAGGCCATCGACGCTGAGGCGGACCGCCGGGGCAAGATCGCTTCTCTCTTCTGTAAAGCCTTTGAGCGAGCCGTCCTGCTGACCCCCACGGAGGAAAACGTCCGTATCTGGGTGGAGAACACCCGCATGCGGCCCGACGAAATCGAGGATTCTGTCAAAGAGGCCCGCGAGCTGGCGATTGTGTTCTCCGCCATCGCGGATATCCTGCAAACCTTTCTGCCGCAAAGAGAGGAGGGCTCCTCATGAGAGAAGAAATCTCCGTCCGCCAATGGCAGGAGCAGTTCAAGGCCGGATTTTACGACAGCCCGGACATTCACACACAATGCGGGGCGGGCTGGTACGACTGGTTCTGCCAGGATAAAGCTCTCGCCGGACGGCTGAAGAAAATCGCCAAGGTGGTCATGGGAATTACCTCCCCCTTCATCCTGGACAACTACTATGTCTGGTTCAAAAATAACGCCCTGACCACTGGCCAGATGTACGACGACGTCCGCTTTGAGCCGCTGTCCGGGAAACGGGATGGGAAGTATTTTCTAATCACCCTGGATCATCCCTGCCAGTCTGGAAAATGGGCGCTGACCACAGAGCGGTACGGCTTCGGAACGCCGGAATTTGTGTGCGGCAATGTGCGGGAAATGCTCCGGTACATTGATAAGCTGGGCGCGGAGCTGGAGAAAGAAGTCCCTGGGCCGCTTATTCTGGAGGAAAAGGCCGTCGCTGAATTCATCTCCAGCCAGCCGGATCTCCAGCACGCCGCTTTCCTGCACCGGATAAGTGAGCACACCTACAGCGTTTTCACGCCTAAAGAAAACCGAAAAGAGTTTATCCATGCGGCCCTGAATCCGGATGCCGCCCCCGTAGGCTTCCAAAAAGGTCAGGCGGTGCAGATCAACGGCGTCTACGTCAGCCGCCATAACCATGAGGCGGTGGCGCTCCCCGATTTTGACCATAACGGGAAGAAAACGCCGAAAAAGAGAGGAGGAAAGGAACGATGAGCAAAGAATATCCCGCGCGGGCGGCAAGCCCTCCCGGCAGGCCGATTCTGCCACCGGAAGCGGAAAATGAAATTCTTGACACACTGTTCACCAACTGCCATGGCAATATTTTTTACATATTTTCCGCATGTTTATAGCCGTTTCTGTTCTATTTCATTTGCTTTCCGGCACTCTTTGAAAACAGCATTTCCATGTATTCCACGCCTGTCTGTGGCTGGTTATGTGGTCAGAAACCCTTGCGGCACTTGGGTTTCCAGTCCTGAAGCAATATTGTTCCAGGCCAAGAAAGTGGTCAAATTTGAATCNGGCTGTCTTAAACCGGCTGTCAACTCAGAGGAAGTATCAAGCGATGAATTGCACCTCCGTCTACAATGATAAGCAGATTTCCTAAAGTCCTGTCGCACACAGATACTGTATAATTTGCTTGCTTTTCACCTCTGTATTTCTACATTTTATTCCCGAAAATCGCTCGACTTACGGACTCCATTCCAGTATTGTATTGCTTGCAAAAGTACCCCAAAATATGGAATACAGGAGGAAAACGTATGACCAGCATGAAAAAACGCATTTCCGCCGTACTGACCGCGGCCACCCTCACTATCGTTCTCACCATCCCCGCAATGGCAGCGGAGGCGACTGACGAAACCGTCCGGGTGAGTAGCTGCAAGGGTAGTTTCCTGGAAGTGGGAGAGCGCAGTGGCCTCATCATCGGCCCCAGCAGTACGGAGTACGCCGTCACCTCCAGCGACCCGGACACGGTGGCGGTGGAGCAAGTGCTGACCTTCTGGGTGGCTGTCGCCAAAGGGTCTGGAACTGCGGAGATCACCGCATCCAACAGTGCCGGGGAGCGCGGGAGCATGATGCTGACGGTCGGCTCCGTAGCCCCCGCTGCGTCGGAAGCACCTGCCAGCGGGGATAGCGCCGACCTGATGGGCAACCTGGAGATACGGCAGGAGATGATCCGGCTCATCAACCAAACCCGAAAGGACAACGGGGTGCCAGAGCTACCGATCAGCGAGGCCTTGATGAACGCCGCCCAAGCCTGCTCCAACCGGCGATACACCTGGCATCACGCTCCGGAGGAAAGCCAGGCCGCTGTCGACGCCGGCTATCCTTACGGCTTCGGGTCCAACCTCACCGTGTTCACCGGCACAGTAAACGCCGCCCGGCGCACCGTCGACAACTGGATCAACTCCCCTGGGCACTTCGAGACCATGATCGACCCGAGATGCGACTGTATCGGCGTGGGCGTGACCCAGTGCGACGGCATCACCTACTGCTATATGTTCGTTGGAATACCTAACAGCGTCAACTTCTATGCGTAATCAAATAATACTCAAAGAGGGCCGTCCAAGAAACTGGATGGCCTTCCCTCGTGATGGCAGAAAACAGGGTACAGACAGAAAAATATAACGCCGGGAGGGCACAGATTTACTACTCAGATATTGCATAGCTGTAAACAAAGAATTAAAGCCCTTTATCAACCACAACGGATAATCATAGTGCAGATTGCAATTGTTCGCATAGTGGTATAACACTGCATCTACCAGTTCCCGCTTTTCCCATTTGCTTCTGTTCCCGGCTGGTGGAAATAATGGCTCTATCA
>NZ_CAJMXG010000050.1:0-15836 GCF_905219725.1 Oscillibacter sp. CU971 | reverse complement strand
CATACCCCGTGCCCCCTTTCCCTTATTTTATCACATCTTCTATCATTTCGGGGAATTAAATCAGCGTTTCCTTAATTCTTGGCTGGCTTTAAAAAAAGGAATTTTAAGTGCTCTAAAACCCGCCGAAGAAGAACAGGCTTATTTAGAGCAGCACCCAAAAATCATGAGAAACGTTCAGCGGACCAGGAATCGCAGGGCCGCAGGCCCTCTTGCGGCGCCCGAAGAAACCGTACACCCGCTTCGCGTCTGTACGGTTTCTTCAGGTCAGATAACGGCCATGATGCCGGGTTCATTTTGAAGGGCCGCGCTTTAGCTGAAACCTTCCTACCAGGCTTTTCATAAGCTGTGACTGACTGGACAGTTCTTCGCTTGCCGCCGCGCTTTCCTCCGCGGTTGCCGAGTTTGTCTGTACAACATTGGAGATCTGGTCAATTCCCACCGTGAGCTGAGCGATGGAATCCGCCTGATCGCTGCTGGCCTCTGAAATCTGTTCGATAATGCCGGCCATTTCGTTTACGTCATTGACCGCTTGAATCAAAGACTGCGCCGTATCGTCCGCAATCTGCGTTCCGTTTTCGATTGCCTGCAAAGAATTTTCAATCAAAGCAGCGATATTTTCGGAGGCCTCTGTGCTTTTGTTTGCCAGATTGCGGACTTCATCGGCTACTACGGCAAACCCTTTTCCGGCGGCGCCTGCGCGGGCGGCTTCTACGGCGGCGTTCAAGGCGAGAATATTGGTTTGGAACGCAATATCTTCAATGATCTTCATGATTTTGCTGATCTCGCTGGAGCAGCTGCTGATATCTCCCATTGCATGGGTCATCTGCTGCATTTTTTCTTTGCTCACGTTCATCTTTACGCTGACACTGTCTGCCGCTTTACTGGCTTGGCGCGCACTGTCCGCGTTCTGATTTACCTTGTTGGAGATTTCGTCAATCGTGGCGGAAAGTTCCTGCACAGAGCTGGCCTGCTCAGTCGCTCCCTGGGCAAGCGCCTGAGCGCCATTCGATACTTGATCCGCTCCGCCCGCGACCTGAGCGGAACTTTGGCTGATTTGCAGCATTGTGTCATTGAGCTTGTCTGCAATGCCCCGGAACGAGACAAGCAACGGATAAAAGCCGCCTGTATACGATTCCTCGCAGGTCGAATCCACCGNAAAATCTCCCTCGGCCATTTTAGCAAGGAATTGATTCTCATCCTCAATAATAAGCTGAAGCTTATGGATCAACCTGCCTACCTGAACGGCGAGAACACCCAGTTCATCCTTCGAGGTATAGGAAATCTTTACATCCAAATCCCCTTCCGCCATTTTTATGGCGGCATTCTGGATTTCAGAAATAGGGATTTTGATCAGGCGTATAATCACAAATGAAAAGAAGACGCCCACAAGGATGATGGCAATGACAACTGCCGCCATGGTCAAGGTGGCGGTTCTGTAAAGGGAAGCGCTTTCCACCGCCGCATCGTCGCTTCCTTTTGTATTGTAATCGATAATATCATCAAAAGCGCTGTTCAAAGAGTTGAAAAGCGCCTCACATTCTCCGTCCAGAATCGCACGGGCACTTTCAGAGCGGCCCTGTTTGGCGAGAGCCAACATTTCTTCTTCCGCCGCCTGATACTGTGTCCAGAGATTGTTTGCGTTGTTATAGAAATTTCCTTCTTCCTCATCGATCATATCCCCATACGCGGCTAAGAGTGCGTCCATGGTTTTGATTCCATCCTGGAGGGACTGAAGGCTGGCCTCCTCTTTGCTATCAGAGTCTGCGGTAAGGTACCCCAGCTCATTCAGCCGGATATTGGAAATGGTGGCGCTCAGCTCCCTCGCCGCATCGACACTGGGAAGCCAGCTTGTTGCAATGTCGCTTGTCATGTCGTTCATCCGGCCCATGAGAAAAAATGACATCCCGCTGATAATGAGCATTCCGAGCAGCGCAACTCCTATGAGAATATAGAGCTTCAGTCTGATTTTTAAATTTTTTATGTAGTGAATCATCTTTGCAATCTCCTCTTATACTTCGTTATCCGCAGTTGGCAGCCATAAGAATATATCGGAGATTTTCTCTGTTTGATAAGTGGATTGATGAGAATATAATGGATGCGTTTTTTCGAATGGCTGTAAAGCGGAGGCTTTTTTGTGCTCCGGCGTTCAGCAGCGCGGGCCCCTGGCAAGGCCGGACCCGGCGAAGACCGAAAAAGCGCGCCGCTTTCCGGCGACGGCTTCGTGCAACTTTCCGGCCTTGGAGCGCTTTCTTTGAACCGCGGTTTTCAAACGAAACAAGGAGGAATATGATATGAGCGAAGAGGTGCTGGTAGCGTTGATTGGCCTGGCAGGGTCCGGCCTGGGGTCCGTGCTGGGCATTTTGGTGAGCAGCAAGCTGACCCAGTACCGGCTGGAACAGCTGGAGAAAAAGGTGGAGGTCCACAACAAGGTCATCGACCGGGTATACAAGCTGGAAGAGCGCACAGAGCTCCAGGAGGAAAAAATCAAGGCGGCGAACCGCCGGATTGAGGGGCTGGAAAGGAGAGCGGAGGCGTGAGAGGAAGGCGGCGTAAANAGGCCGGGCGCTCCGGGCATTCTGCCGGCGGGGAGTCAAATTTCAAAAGCGGGAACCGGGAAGAGCCCCGGAGAAAGTGAGGACAACGGTGAATAAGACCATCATCAAGCGGCTGGGAAATCTTCTNAGCGTGAAAGCCCTGGTGACGCTGACGCTCACCGCCGTGTTCGCCTGTATGGCGGCGGCCGGAAGCATTTCTCAGGACTTTATGACCGTGTATACCGTGGTTATTGCGTTTTACTTTGGGACGCAGAGCCAAAAGGTGCAGGACGCGGTGGAGGGCGGAAACAATGGCGGCGGCTGAGCGGGTTCTGAGCATCGCCCGGCGGGAGCTGGGGACCAAGGAGTCCCCGGCAAACTCAAACCGGGTAAAATACAACGCCTGGTACTATGGCCGGGAGGTCTCCGGCTCTGCCTATCCCTGGTGCATGGTGTTTGTGCAGTGGGTGTTTGCCCAGGCGGGCGTCAAGCTGCCGGTCAAAACCGCGTCCTGCGGGGCGCTGATGAACGCCGCCAAGAGGGCGGGCAGATGGGTGACGGGGGACTACCGTTCCGGGGACGTGGCGATCTATGACTTCCCCGGCGGCGCGGCCACGGACCACACGGGCATTATTGAGAAGGTGACGCCGGGCGGAGTCGTGGCGATTGAGGGCAACACCAGCCAAACCGGAAGCCAGTCCGACGGCGGCATGGTCTGCCGCAAGACCCGGCCCGTAAAATGGATAGTGGGCGCGGTGCGCCCGGAGTTTGAGAAGGAGGACGGCATGGATATCTCGAAACTGACCGACGCGGAGATTCTGGCGCTGGGGAAGCGCATTCAGGAGGTCCTGGGCAGGCAGCCCGTCAGCCCCGCCCTGGCGGCGGAGTTCCAGGAGGCGAAAAAAAAGGGCATTACCGACGGAACCGGCCCATGCGCGTTTGCTACCCGCGCTCAGGCCGCTGTCATGACGCTCAGAGCGTCCAAGAAATAAAGAAGGGGCCGGGGACTGTTCCCCGGCCCTTTTTATGCGGTTTTTTGACGCCCGTCCCGGCGTGTTTTTTCCTCATTTCGCGGCGGATGAGGCCGCTTTCGCCGGTTTCAGAATGTTTTCAGTTTTTTGCTGTATGCTATTTTTTATAAAAAGCCGCGCGTATAGGGAGAAGACCGATGAAAAACGAACATTTCGAGGGCCGGGGCATTACGCTGAACAGCCTCCTGGAGGAGCGGGAGGCGTTGAATATGCGGATGCTGCTGGCCCTTCAGCTGCGGGATTTGGAGGNGCAGGAGGCGCTGCGGCGGGAATTGGAAGAGGTCGCCGGCCGGATTGAACAGCTCCTTTCCGGGAGACGTTAGCTTCTGCCGCCGTAGCGGCGGAGGCCGCAGTTATACAGCGCCGCCATCCGGGGCNCCAGGACGATTTCCNCCCGCTCGAGCCCCTCATGCTGGATGTACCAGGTTTCTCCGTCGGTGTTGAGGAGGGGTTCCGGGTCCTTCAAAAGGTAGACGGGCAGGACCACGCTGCCCCGGCTCCAGACCCGGAGGACATTGGGGATGTCCACGTCCGCCGGGGAGTCGATGATTGCCAGGCGGAGCTCCGGGAAATAGGCCCCGCCGAAGGGTTGTTCCACGTCCAGCCCGGCGAAGCCGCTGTCATACAGGGACTCCAGGGCGGCTTCCAGGCTTCCGTTATTCCACACCGGGGCGATGAGGCCGCACTCGCTGAGCTTCACCCGTTTTTCTCCCGCCGGGGGGAGGCCGGAGATGGGGATCAGATCGTCCAGGACAAAGGGCCCCGTCTTCNTCTTGGGCAGAAAGATACGGGAGGCGCTGTCGGAGGTGAGGCTCATGGACAGGGCGTGGATGATCCAGTCCAGGAACAAATCGAAATTCCGCCCGGAGACCTTGCACCGCTGGGCCGCCTGATTCAGGAATTTGCTCATGGCCTCATAGTCCGTCAGGGCCATGGGCGGCAGGGGACCGGCGTAGAGATTTTTTAAACGTGTGGTGGGCAGCATATGGACCTCCCNGCGCCCTGGGCGCGTTTTGTCAGAATATGCCCATTCTAGCACGCCCGAAGGGAAAACACAAGCTGTAAAGCGAACAACCGTTCCCTGCCCTGCCGCCGGGAAATTCGGGCATTTCGACAGACCGGGCCCCGCCGGAAAGCGGGTTCCCGGGCCTCCCGGCGCAGGGCGCCTCCTCCGTTCGTTCCTTTATTTATACAGCGTTTCAGCCGGTCAAAGGGTTTCCGGTTTCCTGAAATNATTTTGAGAAAGTTCCTGGGAATATCCGCCGCGCAANCCGCAGATACTGGGAAGAAACCGTTCTCTCAGGAGGAAGCGCCTATGATGACCGCCTTTGCCCGCACCGTTATCCTCTATTTTCTTATCATGACCGGCCTCCGCCTCATGGGCAAGNGGCAGATCGGCGAGCTGGAGCCCGGCGAGCTGGTGCTGACCATGATGATCTCGGACCTGGCCACCGTGCCCATGCAGGACTTCGGCATCCCCCTGCTGGCGNGGGTCATCCCTATTTTGACCCTGCTGGCCCTGTCCATGCTGCTGAGCCAGCTGTCCCTCACCAGCCTCCGCTTCCGGGCGCTGGCCTGCGGCACGCCCTCGATTCTCATCCGGGAGGGGGTGCTCCAGCAGGAGGCTATGCGGAAAAACCGCTATACCCTGGACGAGCTTTTGGAGGAGCTGCGGGGCCAGGGGATCACCGGTGTGGAGGAGGTCAAGTACGCCGTGCNGGAAAACTCCGGACACCTCTCCGTCCTCCCCTGGGCCAAGAGCCAGCCCCCCACGGCGGAGCAGCTGGGGGTGAAGACCGGAGAGGACGTGACTTTGCCGGTGGTTCTGGTGAACGACGGGAGGCTCCTCCGGCGGAATCTGGAGGCCCGGGGACTGGATGAGGTTTGGCTCCGAGNGGTTCTCCGGAAAGAGGGGCTGTCCTCTCACCGGGAGGCGTTTTTGCTGACCGTGGACGAGACGGGCCGGGTGGTCTGCGTGCGGAAGGAGGGAGAGCCGTGAAAAAGGGACTGCTGATTCCCGCCGCCCTGCTGGGGGCCATTCTGGCTTTTTGCCTTTGGAACGGCGCCGCCATGTCCGCGCATACGGCCCGCTGGCGGGCACAGCTGGAAGAGGCGGACCGGCTGGTCCTGCTGGAGGACTGGCAGGGGGCCGCCGCCGCCATCCGGGCGGCTTATGCCGGCTGGACGGAGCGCCAGACCTATCTCCACTGCGTCACGGGCCACGATGCCGTGGACGACGCCGAGGCCATGTACCACCGGGCGCTGGCCTTCACCGAGCGGGAGGAGGACAGCGAGCTGCGGGCGGAGCTGGCGGACCTCCGGGACCAGCTCAGGCTGCTGGCGGAGATGGAGGAGTTTTCCCTGCGGAACGTGCTGTAAAACAGCAGGCGGCTGTCCCCGGTTGGGGACAGCCGCCTGACGCGGATTTTACAGGATTTCCTCAGGGGGAGACTCCACAGGAGGGGCTTCCACGGCGGCGGAGACGGCGGAGGGGCGGGGCGCGGAAATTTCCGTCTCCGCCGCCACCTCCTCGCAGGTTTTCTGCTCCCTGGGCTTTTCCTCGTCTTCCCACAGGGAGTCGTATTCCTTCTCGTTCTGCCGGGCCAGCAGCGCCGCCTGCTTGGCGGCCATGTAGAGCTTCATGTCGTAGTCCATCAGCTTCTGCAGATCCTTGGCCGGGACCTTGGCCCCGGAGGAGACGCGGCGGAAGACCTCCATGATCTTGCCCATTTCCTCCGCCATTTTGGCCTGAGTCTCGGCCTGGTGCCGGTTGCACTCGTCCCCGAAGACCTTGGTCTCCATAGCGGTGATGCCCATCAGGGCCTTGTCCACCGCGTCATACTGGGCGTCCAGCAGGGACAGCTCTTTGGAAATCTCCACCCGGTCGAAGGAGGACGGCAGGGACCCGCCCGGCTCCTTTAGGAGCTTGGCCAGGGCCTCCCGCTTCTCCCAGATTTCGTGCCGGTGGGCCGCGTAGGACTGCTTGGCGTCCCGGATCTTCATGGGGCGTCACCTCCTCAATGGGATTGGCCGGCTTTACTTCTTCACGATGCCCGCCGTGTCCATGGCGATCATCAGTTCCTCGTTGGTGGGGATCNGCAGGACCTTGACCTTGGAGTCGGGGGTGGAGAGNACGGTCTCCTTGCCCCGGACGTCGTTGGCGGCGGCGTCCAGCTTCACGCCCATGTACTCCAGGCCCTCGCAGACCATGGAGCGGATGGCCTTGTCGTTTTCGCCGACTCCGGCGGTGAAGATCACCGCGTCCACCCCGCCCATGGCGGCGGCGTAGGCGCCCACGTACTTTTTCACCTCATAGGCGAACTTCTCCCGGGCCAGGGCGGCCTTGGCGTCGCCCTTCCCGGCGGCGGACTCCAGATCACGGAAGTCGGAGCTGACGCAGCTCAGGCCCTCCACGCCGGACTTTTTGTTCAGGGCGTTGAGCATCTCGTCGATGCCCATTCCCCGCTTGTTCATCTCATACTGGAGAATGCCCGCGTCCAGGTCGCCGGACCGGGTGCCNATGGGCACGCCCGCCAAGGGGGTGAAGCCCATGGAGGTGTCCACGCTCTTGCCGCCGTCCACCGCAGTGATGGAGGAGCCGTTGCCCAGGTGGCAGGAGATCAGCTTGACTTCTTCGGGCTTCTTGCCAAGCATGGCGGCGGCCCGGCCCGCCACGTACTTGTGGCTGGTGCCGTGGAAGCCGTAGCGCCGGACCTTGTCCTCCTCGTACCAGGCGTAGGGCAGGGCGTACATATAGGCCCTGGCGGGCATGGNCTGGTGGAAGGCGGTGTCGANCACGGCCACCATGGGGGTGCTGGGCATGAGCTTCCGGCAGGCCTGGATTCCGATGATGTTGGCGGGGTTGTGCNGCGGCGCCAGGGGATTGCACTCCTCAATGGCGGCCATAACCTCGTCCGTGATCAGGACGGAGGCGGCAAACTTCTCCCCGCCGTGGACCACCCGGTGGCCCACGGCGTCAATCTCGCCCATGGAGGAAATCACGCCGTTTTCCTTGTCCGCCACCGCGTCCAGCACGGCCTGGATGGCCTCGGAGTGGGTGGGCATGGGGANGTCGATGGCGTCCAGAGTCTTCTTCCCTTCGGCCTTGTAGGTGAATTTGCCGTCGATGCCGATGCGCTCGCAAAGACCCTTGGCCAGCAGAACGCCNCTATCGGGGTCCAGAAGCTGNTACTTCAGGGAAGAGCTCCCCGCGTTGATGACCAGAATGTTCATGATGACCGTCTCCTCTTTTTGGGGAAGCCCTTGCGGGATTCCCAGATTTCATATATTATAGAGCGGCGGGGAAGGGCGGAAGGCCCGCTTTCCCTGTCAGCCAACTCCATTATACCAGACTTTCCAGGAGTTACAACCGCTTTTTTACCAAACTGTCACTTTTTTGTCACCACTTCAAGGGGGAATTTTATGGCCGCCGCTGGTATCATTACAGAATACAATCCCCTTCATATGGGCCACGTCCACCTGATGGCGGAGGCCCGCCGCCTCCTGGGGCCGGAGACGGGGATCCTCTGCGTCATGAGCGGGAACTACGTCCAGCGGGGGGACTTTGCCGCCGCGGGCAAGCACGCCCGGGCCGCCGCCGCCGTAAGGAGCGGGGCGGATTTGGTGCTGGAGCTGCCCGTTCCCTGGGCCCTCTCCTCGGCGGAGGGCTTCGCCGCCGGGGCCGTGAAAATATTGAAGGCCACAGGGGCCGTCAGCCATTTGGTCTTCGGCAGCGAGGGCGGGGACGCCGCGCCCCTGGTCCGCNNCGCGGAGGCGCTGTGCTCCGGCGCTTTCCCGGAAGCCCTCCGGGAAGAGCTGAAAAAAGGGGATTCCTTTCCCGCCGCCCGCCAGCGGGCCCTTTTGGGCCTGGTCCCGGAGGGGGGCGCGCTGTCCCGGCCCAACGACACCCTGGGCGTGGAGTACTGCAAGGCCCTTCGGGGCAGCGGGATTCAGCCCGTCGCCGTCCTCCGGCGGGGGGCGGCGCATGACGGCGCGGACGTCGGGGACGGCATTGCATCCGCCTCAGCCATCCGCGCCCTTCTCCGGAAGGGGGAGGAGGAAGCGGCCCTGGGCCTGTGCGCCCCCGCCATGGCGGAGGCCTACCGGATGGAACGGGAGGCGGGGCGGGCTCCCGCGTCCCTTGAACGCTGTGAGCGGGCCATCCTGGCCCGGCTGCGCTTCCTGGAGGAAGCGGACTGGGCCGCCCTGGAGCTGGGGAACGAGGGATTGTACCGCCGCTTTTTTCGCTCCAGCCGGTCCGCCGCTTCCCTGGCGGAGCTTTTGGAAACCGTAAAGACAAAACGCTACCCCATGGCCCGGCTGCGCCGGACGGTGTTCCGGGCCTATTTGGGACTGCCCCCCGCGCCGCCGGAGGAGCCCGCCTATCTGCGGGTCCTGGCGGCCAACGAGCGGGGGACGGCCCTGCTGGCCGGGATGCGGAAAACCGCCGCCCTGCCGGTTTTGACCAAGCCCGCCGCCGTCCGCCGCCTGGGGCCCGGGGCCCGGCGCCTCTTTGACCTGGAGGCCAGGGCGGACCGGCTGTATGCCCTGGCCTGCCCGGACCCCGCCGCCGTCCCGGACGCGTGGCGGACCGGCCCGGTGATTGTCCGGGAGGGGGCGGGCTGAACAAAGGAGGAAACCCCATGAGTACCATGATCGCTTTGCTGCTGGTGCTGAGCTCCCTGGTGGGCTGCGCCGGGGAGACGCTGACCAACGTGAAAAACGCCCTGCCGGACCTGCCCCCGGAGACGTTCTCCTTCTCGGTGGAGCTGGAGGAGTACGAGGAAACCGTCCGGGACGAGGATGGCGCGGCGCTGGTGGAGTGCTCCTACGCGCTGCCGGTGATGAAGGCCCTGGCGGCGGACGGAAGCTTCCTGGAGACCGCCGCCACAGAGGGTCAGGCCCGGGCCCTGGCGGCGGCGGAGACCTTCAATGCCCGCTTTGACCCTTGGAAGGGCAACGCTCAGACTTTGGCGAAAAGCGCCAAGGAGGACCGGGCCTTCCGGAACGAGTCGGGGCTGGAGCCCATGACGTATACCGACGATTTGTGGTGCGCCGTCTATCAGACGGAAACCCTGGTCAGCGTTTCCGGAACCTACAGCACCTACACCGGCGGGGCTCATCCCAACCACATCCTGATGAGCTGGAATTTCGACCTGGAGGCTGGGGAGTTCTTTGAGCCGGAGATCCTGGACGAGGGAGGGGACCTCCGGGAATACGTCCGGTCAGCCCTGGTGCGGCAGGTCCGGGAGGCGGACGAGGTGCTGGGAGAAAAGCTGGAGGACCTCTATTGGGAGGATTACGAGGATATTCTGGCGGACTGGCTCAATTACGCCATCAGCTTTGATGAAGAGGGCATGACCGTGGGCTTCTCCCCCTATGAGCTGGCCGCCTATGCCGCCGGGCCCCAGACGTTCCATTTGACCTATGAGGAGCTGTCGCCNCATTTGGGACCCCACGGCAAGGCGCTGCTGGGGCTGGAAGCGGCCTCCGCCGGGGAAACCGCCGGATAAGGAAAAGAACAGCGGGCCGCCCTTTCCGGGGCGGCCCGCTTTCNCATGGAATTTAAGTGATTTCCGCAGGGACGGCCTCCGCCTCGGGGGCCGGGGTCTCGGGAGCCGCCTCGGAAAGAAGCTCTTCTTTGACCTTGCGCCCGAAGAGGGGCTTCCGGGGCTTTTTCGGGGGCTTCTCCCCCTTGTGCTTCCGGCGGAAGATGTGGCTCAGGTTGTCGATGACGGAATAGTACACCGGGGTGAACACCNGGGTTACAATGGTGGAGATCACCATGCCCGCGATCATCGTAATGCCCATGTCCGACATCATTTCGNTCGTCTCCCCGATTCCCATGGCCATAGGGACCATGGCGAGGATGGTGGTCAGGGTGGTCATCAGGATGGGCCGCACCCGCAGGGGGCAGGCGTGGAGGATGGCGGTTTCCCGGTCCTCGCCCCGGGCCCGGCGGATCTTGATGTACTCCACCAGAATGATGGAGGAGTTGACCACCGTGCCCGCCAGCATGATGATGGAAACCAGGGACAGCATGGAGAGGTCCCGCCCCGTGACGGGGAGGCCGAAGAGGGAGCCGGTAAAGGCCACCGGGAGAATCAGCATGACCATGACGGGCATGAGGAAGCTCTCAAACTGCACCGCCAGGACGAAATACACCAGCAGCAGCGCCGCCNCCAGGGCAATGAGCAGATCGCCGAAGCTCTCCATCATGGTTTCATAGGAGCCGTCGGTCTCCACGGCGTAGCCCTGGGGGAAGGTGTAGTTGTTCAGAATTTCCCAGACGGCGGCGGTCATGGCGGCGGTGNCGCCGCTGACGGAGTCGCCGGAGATGGTCACCTGCCGGGTCTGGTTGGACCGGACGATGGNCTGGGGCGCCTGTTCGATGGCGACGTTCGCCACGGAGCCCAGGGGCACCGTGCCGCCCATGGCGGAGGGCACGCCCATGGATTTCAGCGCGTCCAGGCTTTTCGCCGCCGCGCCGCCGCCCCGGACCACCACGTCCAGCTCACGCCCTGTGATGGTCACTTTCGTGGCGGTGGAGCCGGTAAGCTCCGACCGGACNGCCTGGCCGATGGAAGCGGCGGNAAGGCCGTACTGGGCGGCGGCCTCCCGGTTTACGGAAACCTTCACCTGGGGCACCTCGTCGGACAGGGAGCTCTTCACGTTCACCGCGTCGGGCAGGGCCTCGATTTGGGAAATGAGGTCGTCCGCCAGGAAGGCCAGGGTATCGTAGTCGTCTCCCTCAATGTTGACCGCGATGTCTCCGCCGCCGCCCATCATCATATCCGCGTCGGAGGCGGAGACGGTGATTTCACAGCCGGCAATGTCCTGCACCGCCGCCCGGAGGGCGATGGCAATGTCGTTGCTGCCCCGGGCCCGCTGGGACTTGGAGCCGATATCCAGCATCATGGTAACGGACTCGTTGTAGGCAATGTAGAACATCTCCTCAACTTCCGGCACCTCCGCCTCCACAATGGCGGTGACCCGGTCGGCAATGACGGAGGTCTCGTTCAGCTGGGAGCCGATGGGCATGCTGACGTTGACCGAGATCTGCCCCTGGTCCATNTCGGGGATGANGACCANCTTCGTATTGACCAGGGTGATGCCGAAGAGGACCACCAGGGCAAAGGAGGCCGCCATGCCCAGGAAGAGATGATGGACAAAGAAGTCCAGGGTTTTCAGGTAAAAGNCGCCGATCTTCTCCATCAGCCGCTTCAAGGGGCCGGGCTGCTTCCCGGCCAGTTTTTCCTGACGGCGGCGGACCTTCTCCTCGTCCAGGGTGAAGTAGCAGAGGAGGGGCACCAGGGTCAGCGAAATGACCAGGGAGGCAAAGATCAAGGAGGCGATGGTCAGGCAGAAATCCTTGAACATCATCCCCGCCATGCCGCCGGTAAGGGCCAGGGGGACAAAGACCGCCTCGGTAGTGAGGGTGGAGGCCAGGACGGAGCTGGTGACCTCCTTGGTGCCCTCAATGCAGGCGTCCGCCCNGCTGCGGCCCTCGGCGGAAAAGCGGTAGATGTTTTCCAGCACCACGATGGAGTTGTCCACAATCATGCCCACGCCCATAGCGATGCCGCCCAGGGACATCATGTTCAGCGTCAGGTTGAAGGCCCGCATGAGGACGAAGACCGTCAAAATACAGATGGGCATGGACACGGCAATAGTCAGCGTGGCCCCGCCCCGGCGGAGGAACAGCAGCACCACAACGGCCGCCAGCAGCACGCCCTGGAGGATGTTCTGATAGGCGGCGTCCACCGTCTGGTTGATGTAGTCGCTGGCAAGGTAGGGGGCGGAATAGCNGAGGCTGGGGTTCNCCGTCTTCAGGTTTTCCAGCCGCTTTACCACCTGCTCGGAGACGTAGACCTCGTTGGCGGCGGACTGCTTGGAGACTTGGAGGACCACGCAGGCGGCCTCGCCGGACTTGGCCATGGCGTCCATGTCCTTGTCCTCCAGGGTGACGTCAGCCACTTCGGANAGCNGCACCGCGCCGCCGGTGGGCAGGGAGAGGATCATATTGCGCACGTCGTCCACGGTCTGGAACTTGGCGTCGGTGGAGACGGTGAGCTTCTTGGACCCGTTTTCAAGGCTCCCGCCGGGGTAGATCAGGTTCTGCCCCGCCAGGAACTGGGACACGTAGGAGGCGGAAAGGCCGTAGCCCGCCGCCCGGGTGGGGTCCAGCTCCACGGCGATCTGCTGCTCTGTGCCGCCGTTCACCGTCACCTGGGCCACGCCGTTGATCCGCTCCAGGGCGGGGACCACCAGGTCCTCCGCCAGGGTCTGGAGTTGGCTCAGGTCCTCGCCCACCAGGGCGATCATGGCCGTGGGCATCAGGGCGCTGAGGTTCATGTTGATGATCACCGGGTCCATGGCGTCCTCCGGGAGGCTCACCATGTCGAACTGCTCCCGGAGCTTCGTGGCGGCGATGTCCAGGTCCGTGCCGTCCACATAGGTGATCTGAATCTNGCTCACGCCGTCGGAGGAGGTGGAGGAAATCGTGTCCACGCCGGGGACGGACATGATGGCCCCCTCCAGGGGCCGGGTGACCAGCTCCTCAATGTCGCTGGGATTGGCCCCGGTGTAATAGCAGGCCACCACGGCCATGGGCATCTCCATCTCCGGCATCAGGGCCATCTGGAGCTGGGTGGCGAACATCAATCCGAAGACGCAGATCAAGATGCTGGCCAGGATGGTTGCCACCTTGTGCTGGATGCTTGCTCTGGCGATACTCATGTTCAATTATTCCTCCTGGCCCTCTCCCGCTTCGGCAGCGGCGCCTTCGCCGGATTCCGCGCCTTCCTCCGGCGGCTCCGCCGGAGCGTCCGTGCCGGAGACCACGCGGACCGGGTCGCCGTCGGTCAGGTACGCCTGGCCCACGGTGACCAGCTGCTGCCCGGCGGAAAGGCCGGTGAGAACCTCCGTCACGCCGTTGCCGGTGAGGCCGGTGGAGACCTCCACGTATTTGGCGGCGCCGTCCTCCACCACGAAGACGTACCGGGTGTCCCCCCGGGTCAGCACCGCCTCGGTGGGGACGACGATGGTGTTCTCGGACACGTCGGTGTGGAAGGTGACGTCGGCGAACATGCCCGCCAGCAGCCCGTCGGTGTCGGAGGGCAGGGACAGCGTGACGGTGTAGAGCCGGGTCTGCATGTTGGCGGCCCGCTCCACGGAGCGGATGGAGGCCTCAAAGGTCTGATTCGCGGCGCTGACGGACACGTCCGCCTTGTCTCCCGCCGAGAGCTTGGGCACCAGGGCCTCGGACACCTGGACCACGGCCTTCATCTGCTCCGCCNCGTCAATGACGGCCAGGGGGGCGGTGTTGGAGATAAAGCCCCCTTCGGTGGCGTTCATGGTCACCAGGGTGCCGCTGCTGGGGGCGATGACGTTGCCCCGGGCGTCCACGTTTTCCAGCACCGTGTCCAGCTGCTCCACGTTGGAAAGGGCGCTCTGCATCCCCGCCTCCAGCTGGGAGAGGGTGGAGTTCCGCTGGGCGACGGCGGTTTGGAGCTGGAGCTCCGCCTGGTCGATCTCCAGCTGGGAGGCCGCGCCGATCTCAAAAAGCTCTTTCAGGTCCCGGACGTTCTTCTCCGCCAGGGCAATCTGCTTNTCAAACANCGCCGCCTGGTCGTTGTAGCTCTGGGCGGAGGAGCGGTAGTTGATGCTGGCGGNGTTGTGGNAGGCCAGGGTGCTNGCGAGNTCCAGGGTGCACAGCATGTCGCCGGCCTTGACCTCGTCTCCCGCCTCGGCGTAAACGGCGGTGCATTTGGCGCTGACGGCCACCATGATGGTGGACTGGTCTTCCGCCAGCAGCTGGCCGGAGACGGTGTTCTCCGTGTAGATGGTGTCCGCCCCGATCTCCTGGACCTGGACGGCCACGCCCGGGTTGGCGGGCTCTTCCTCCGGCGTTTCGTCCGCCCCGCCGCAGGCGGTCAGGGACAGCGCCAGCACGGCGGCAAGCAGCGCCGCCAGGATTCTGTTCTTTGTCATGTAGTTCCTCCAAATCATCGTCGCTGGNCGTTANNTCCCGGACTGGCCGGAGCTCATCACGCCGTAGTTCACGGCCCAGTAGTAGGTCCGGTAGGCGGTGAACAGGTTCCGCCGGGCGGTTTCCACGGCGTCCTTGGCCTCCGTCAGCTCATCCTCCGCATCCAGAAGGGCGTTGCGGGAGAGGTTCCCCTGGCGGTATTTCAGTTCCATGGAGGCATAGGTGCTCTCCTGGAAGGCCAGGGAGGTCTGAGCGGAGTTCAGCACCTGCTGGTAGTCCTTCACGGAGTCGAAGGCATTGCGGAAGTTCATCTCAAAGCTCTGCTCCGCCATCTTGTACTCGTACAGCGCCGCCTCATAGGTGTGCCGGGCGCTGCGGACGTTGTATGTATTCTGGGCGTAGCTCTCCCGGGTGTCCTCATAGGAGTCGTCCGCCTCGTCCAGCTTTTTCTTGGCGGCAAAGAGGTCGTAGCTGCGGGTCTTGGCCTCGGAGAGATCCGGCTTGTAATCCATGGAGTCCACCAGCCCCTGGCTCAGCGCNGGAAGGGGGCCCAGGACCAGGGACCCGTTGAGGCTGGCCCCGATCATGGACTGCATCTGGAGCTNGCACCGCCGGAGGTTCATCTNCAGGGTGCTGAGATTGCTCTGTAAGGCTGCCCGGCCGTTGCGCACCTGCTCCAGGGTCAGGGCGGAGACCTGCCCCAGCTCATAGCGGAGCTCCATCTCCTTCAGGCTTCGATCCAGGGCGGTGAGGTTCCGCTGGAGGGTGCCCTTGGTCTGCTCCAGCNCCAAAATGGCGAAGTAGAGGGACTCGGCCCCCACCACGGTGAGGTCCTGGGCGTTTTTCAGCTGCTTCCTGGCGGCGGCGGAATCCTTCTGGAGCTTGCCGGAGGCCAGGTCCGACACGGTGGCGCTGAGGCTGGCATAGGAGCTGGCCAGGTTGGAGATGATATAGCCCTGCATGGCCCCCTCCATTTCGCTGGCGACGGGGATTTGGGCGTACATCATCTGCGCGACCTCCAGGCTGGTCATCTGGGCGTTCAGGCTCTGGTACATNTCGGTGTAGTCCATGGCGTCGATGGAGGCGATGGACTCCTGCAGCATCTTGGCGGTCAAACTGCCCTCCAGCACCCGGTCCCGCAGGTCCTCAAAGGCCAGATAGCGGAAATCGTCCTCTCCGGTGAAGGCCAGCTCATCGTCCATCGTACTGCCTCCGGCGGAGGCTTCCGGCGTGCCGTCGGGCCGCACGACGATAGGGCTGCTGCTGGGCCCGGCGGGGGGG
>NZ_CAJMXG010000049.1:0-15910 GCF_905219725.1 Oscillibacter sp. CU971 | reverse complement strand
CCCCCCATTTTCTCTTTTTCTTCCAGAAGAAAAAGAGAAAACGGGCCGTGCACGGTCCAAAAGAGAAAAAGAAGTAACGCCCTGCGGGGGACGGGGGACGAGGGGACGCGCAGGAGGTACTTCCTCCGGGTACGCAAGTCTCCAGCCCGCGGCGTAGCCTTAGCGGGGGTTTTGGTGGTTGTCGAAAGGCCCGTTCTTCTCTTTCCGCTGCCGCTAATCTGGTGGTAGGGGGTGGATGTCCGCCTTTTTTCGGGACTGCCTTTCTATCGATAGACCACCCTGTGGGGCCTGACCCCCTGGTCAGGCCATTCCCTCAGGGATTTCCATTTTCCCGGCAGAACCTTAACTCCGCTCAAACCCCAAATACCGGGTCCCCTGGAAGGTCAGGCTTCCCTGGTCCCCCTCTGCCAGCATGCCATACTCGGCCCCGCTGACGCTGAACTCCATCCGGTCCCCGCTCTCCACCTGGAAGGTGGCGTAATAGGCGGTACTGGTATGACTCATGCTGTCCTGGTGATGGTGGTGGGAAACCTGCGTCCGCTTGGTTACAACCTGGGCGGATACCGTCAGCCGGGGGGAGGCGTTGTTTTTGCTCCAGGTCCCGATTCCCCTGACCACAGTCAGGATTATTCCACCCACGACAAGCACGAATATCACCGTGATGAAAATCGGGACAATCGTAAACATCATGCTGGCAAAACCACCCATTCCAAACCCTGCGCTCATGGCCTCTCTCCTTTCTCAAACAACAAAAACGCCCCCAGCCAAACCGGCCAGGGGCGTGGGNCCACGCGGTACCACCCTGTTCANCCGCTTACGCGCGGCCCTTGGAGCCCGGTAACGGGGGNGAACCGCCCCGCCCTACTTATCGGGCGGGAGACTCCGGGACCAGTCATGCACAGGGGCTCCCCCGCCGGCTTGCACCATCCGCCGGCTCTCTGAGGGNGGGACATCCCCGTCTTTTTTCCCTTCATCGTCGTTCAACAGGCCCTATTGTACGGGGGGAACCGGGTTTTGTCAAGGGGAAAATCCAAAAAGCCGCCCGGGACCGTGCCCCGGGCGGCTTTCACGCCGGAATTACTTCTCCCTCACTTCGTCGAAGAGCTTTTCGATGCCCGCGTCCGGGGCCGGGGTCAGGAGGCTCACAATCACGATGGCCGCCAGGCCCACCACGAAGGCGGGAAGCAGCTCGTAGATGTCCAGCGCGCCACCCATGGGGCGCACCAGGAACTTCCACACGAAGATCATCACGCCTCCGGNAACCAGGCCCGCCATGATGCCAAAGCGGTTGCTCCGCTTCCAATAGAGGGCGCAGAGGATGGCGGGGCCGAAGGCCGCGCCGAAGNCCGCCCAGGCGAAGGACACGATCTGGAACACGTTGCTGTCCGGGTCCGAGGCCAGGAAGAGGGNGATGGCGGCGATGACCACCACCGTCAGCCGGGCAATCAGCATGGTCTGCTTCTCCGTCAGCTTCACGCCGAAGACCTCCTGGACGATGTTCTCCGAGAAGGCGGAGGAGGCCGCCAGCAGCTGGCTGTCCGCCGTGGACATGGTGGCGNCCAGGATGCCCGCCAGGATGCAGCCCGCCACGATGGCAGGGAAGATGCCGTAAGTGGACAGCAGGTCGGAAAGCTTGACGATGATGGTCTCCGTGGCGCTGCCCTCCAGGAAGGGAACCCGGCCCGCGGCGGAGACGGCGTGGCCCACGATGCCGATGAACACCGCCACGCCCATGGAAATCACCACCCAGGTCCCGGCGATGCGGCGGGAGAGGGTCAGCTCGTTTTCATCCCGGATGGCCATAAAGCGGACCAAAATGTGGGGCATGCCGAAGNAGCCCAGGCCCCAGGCCATCATGGAGACGATGCGGATGAAGCCGTAANNCTCTGCCGCGCCGCTGGCGGCGTTATAAGTCTCCGTGAAGCTGAAGAAGCCGGGGAGGGTCTGGGCGTGGGCAATGACCGCGTCCATGCCGCCCGCCTGGACCACGCCGAACACCACAATGACGGCCAGGGCGCAGGTCATGATGACGGACTGGATCAGGTCCATGGTGGCCACGGCGTTAAAGCCCCCGATGGAGGTATAGCTGATAATGACGATGGCCCCGATGATCACCGCCGCCCTGTAGTCCCAGCCAAANAAGCTGTTGAANAGCTTGCCGATGGCGGCAAGGCCGGAGGCCACATAAGGCACGAAGAAAATCAGAATAATCAGGGCGGAGATGCACATGATAACGGGCTTTTTCTCCCCATAGNGCTTGGAGACGAAGCTGGGGATGGTGATGGCGTCCAGCTTCACGCTGTAGCGGCGGAGCTTTTTGGCAACCAGCAGGAAGTTCAGGTAGGTGCCAACAGCCAGGCCGATGGCGGTCCAGCTGGCGTCCGCCACGCCGGAGAGGTACGCAAGGCCCGGAATGCCCATGAGCAGATAACTGCTCATGTCGGAGGCCTCGGCGCTCATGGCGGTGACCAGGGGGCCGATGCCCCGGCCGCCCAGGTAGAAGCCCTCGGCGCTTTTCTTGGAGCGGCGGCCAATCATCACCCCGGTGAAGATGACGAAGCAGAGGTACAGAATAATCGTACCCATGATGCAGATTTGTGCGGTAGACATGAAATCTCTCTCCTTTTCCGTTCAGTGGGTGCTATCATAGCATACTTTTCACTAGAATGAAAGACAGAACGAGGTATAGAATGCAGTCTACACCTCGTTCTGTGGCCTTTCTACAAAATGGCGGAACAGCAGGCCTTTTCAGCCGTACTGTTTTTAGGAAAAATATTCGACATATGCAGATTCAGCCCCGCCAGCTCTCCAGGAACGTGGGGGTCATGGCGTCCGTATAGGCCACCAGGGAGTACTCCCCGCCGCAGAGGCACCAGTCATACAGCAGCGCCCGCTCCCAGAGGGCGTAGGCCTTCACGATTTCGTTCACGGTCCGGTCCGCCCGCAGCTGGCCCGCCCGCTGGCCCTCGGCGATGATGCTCCGCAGGAGCTTGAAATAGGTCCGGTTCCGGTCCAGCAGGTGCTTTTCCCCCCGGGTGAGGAGCTGGGTGGAGAGAAGCCGGGCCAGCAGGTCCAGGGAGATGCCCCCGTCAATCATGGCGAAGAGCTCGTGGTTCAGGAATACCAGCTTCTCGATGGCGTCCTGCTCCGGCGAGAGGGCGGGGCGCAGCGCCTCATACTTCTCGTCGAAGACGTTGGAGAGGGTGCCGAGCAAAGCGTCCTTGCCGTCGAAGTAATGGTAAAAGGAGCCCTTAGAGGTCTCGGACTCAAAGACGATGTCCTCGATGGTGGTGTCCTCATAGCCCTGCTCGTAAAAGAGCTTCCAGGCGGCGGCGATGATGCGGCCCTTGGTGTTCCGGGCGTTCTTACGGGGCATGGCGGGGCCTCCTTTCCGGGATTTATGGTTGACAGCCCGGGAAGGGGCTGGTATAATCAAGGCAAGAGNGGCAACCTGAGCACACAGGTCCGGCTCTTCCTCACAAGATTTAAAATCTGTAGAAATGCCGGTTTCCTATGCGGGGGGCCGGTTATTTCTTTTTCGNTANGTTAATAACGCCAAAGATCANAACGGCTAGCAGGTTCAGCAACGCCAGAGTTTCCAGAACCGTCACGCTGTCACCTCCTATGTACGGAGGCCAAGCCGTTCCCCTCCCGCCTGATATGGATATAGCACATTTTAGCGGGCGTGTCAACGGCGGGGGCCAATGGATCCCGCACTTTTTGCAAGGTTTCCAGCACGTTCTNNGGTGTTCATTTGCGGAGAGTGCGATTATAATGAAGAGCAGACAAGGAGGAAGGACCCATGAAATTCTGGAAGATGAACGGGGCCGGAAACGACTTTATCATCCTCAACAACCTGGAAGAGCACCTGCCCCTGGAGGCCATTCCCCAAATCGCCCGGACGCTGTGCCGCAGGCGCATGTCCATCGGGGCCGACGGGCTGATGGTGGTGGAGGCGGCGGACCAGGGCGGCGACTTCAAGATGCTGTTCTTCAACTCCGACGGAAGCGTGGGGGAGATGTGCGGCAACGGGGCCCGGTGCATCTGCCGCTACGGCTTTGAAAACGGCCTTGCCAAGGAGGCCCAGGCCGTGGAGACCACCGCCGGAATGGTGTTTGGCCGGAGAATCGACCGCCGGCTCTACCGGGTCCGCCTCAACGACCCCGCCACCATAAAGCTGGACTGCCCGGTGGAGGTGGACGGCGTGCGGTACGCCTGTTCCTACGTGGAGCTGGGGGACCCGGGACTGCCCCACGCGGTGGTCCCGTACCACAACCTGCAAAACGCCGATGAGAACGAGCTTCGGGAGCTGGGCCGGAAAATCCGCTGGAATCCCGCGTTCCCCAAGGGGGCCAATGTGAACTTTTACGAGCTCACCGGGGAGGACCGCTTCTTCGAGCGGACCTTCGAGCGGGGGGTGNAGGACTTTACCTACGCCTGCGGCACGGGCACCGGGTCCGTAGCGGCGGTGNTGGCCCTTCAGGGAAAGGTCAGCGGGCAGCGGGTCCGNGCGGACATGACCGGCGGGACGCTGTATGTGGACGCGGAGCGGGTCCACAGCCAGATTACGGAGCTCTGCCTTACCGGGCCCACCAACGTGGTCTGCATCGGCGAGGTTGCNGNCGAGGATTTGACGTATCNGCCATTGTGTGAGTAAAACAGGAGGGACATTATGGAAAAGAAATCCATCGCGAAAAACTACGCCTTTTTAGCCGTCATGCTGGGGGCCATGATTCTGGGCGCCATTCTGGGCTGGGTCTGGCCCGCCCAGGTGGACGGGGACGGAAGCGTCATATCCGGCACCGGCGCCACGGTCCTCAAGCCCCTTGGCACCGTGTTCATCAACCTGATGTTCTGCGTGGTGGTCCCCATGGTCTTCGCCTCCATCTCCAGCGCCGTGGCGAACATGGAGAGCCGGAAGCGGGCGGGGAAGATCATGGGCGTTACCGTGGGGACCTTCGTGGTCACCGGGGCCATCGCCGCCGTCATTATGTATGTGCTGATGATGGTCTTCCCNCCGGTGCCCGCCNCCTGGACGAACCTGGCCGCAGAGGAGATTGGGGAGTACGCCACCCTGGCGGACATGATTGTGAACTTCTTCACCGCCAGAGATTTCAGCGGCCTTTTGACCCGCCGGGCCATGCTGCCTCTGATTGTGTTCTCCCTGCTCTTCGGCTTTGCCGTGAACCTCAACGGCGGCAGGGAGACCCCCGTGGGGCGGTTCCTGGACGACCTGGCCGGCGTGATGCTGAAATTCGTGAAAATCATCACCTGCTATGCCCCCATCGCTTTCTTCGGCTTCTTCGCCGACCTGGTGGCTACCTACGGCCCCCAGATTACGGAGAACTACGCCCGGGCCCTGGCGGTGTACTATCCCCTGTGCTTTGTCTACATCTTCACCGCCTGGCCCCTCTTCGCCCGGTTCGGCGGCGGCAAGGGCGCCATCGGCGTCATGTTCCGGCACATCACGAAACCCGCCGTGGTGTCTCTGGGCACCTGCTCCTCCGTGGCGACGATTCCCACCAACATGGANGAGGCCGCGGACACCGGCATCCGCAAGGACGTGGCGGACATGGTGCTGCCCCTGGGGGCCACCATGCACATGGACGGGTCCTGCTTNTCCTGCGTGCTGANAATCNCCTTTGTGCTGGGGGTCTTCGGCCAGAAGCTGTCCCTTGGGATGCTGGTTCCCGTGGTGCTGGTGGCGGTGCTCAGCTCCGTGGGCATGAGCGGCGTCCCCGGCGGCGGGTACATCGGCGAGTACATCATCTGCTCCATCTTCTTCCCCGCCCAGATGGAGATTGCCTTCCCCATCCTGGTGGTCATCGGCAACCTGGTGGACCCCCCGGCGACGATGATCAACGCCGCGGGCGACTATGTGACCTGCTTCATCGTCTCCCGGTTTGTGGACGGGAAGGACTGGCTCCAGAAGCAGCTGAAAAAGTAAGCGAAAAAGGTCCCGTGCCAGATAGGGCATGGGACCTTTTTGCGGCTGTATCCGTTTTGTCAGATAGACTTGCCCAGCGACTCCGCCTGCCGAAGCTGTTCGGGATGGCCATGAATCGCCCCCGCCTCAAAATTTCCTCCGGCGTAGACGGCGCCCAGGTCCCGCCAGCCCATGTGAGNCGTCAGANCCTCGTANAGCGCCCGGACGNNGGCGAANTTGNCCTCGTCCTCTCCCTCCGCTGCCATCAGCAGCACGCAGTCCTTTTTCGGNTTGGCATAGTTCGGGTCCAGCTCCGCCACGGCGAAGAGGCGGTCAAAGGCACATTTGAGCTGCCCGGTGATATTCCAATAGTACATGGGAGAGGCAAGGACCACCACGTCCGCCTCCCGGTAGGCAGGGTAAATCTTTTCCATGTCGTCCTTTTGCACGCAGGGGCTGGCGGGGTCCTTCCCGCCGCCGCAGCAGCCGAGGCAGCCGTGGATGTTCATGGCTTGCAGGTCAAAGCGCTCCACATGGTGCCCGGCCGCGCCTTTTTCAAACGCCTCGATCAGCGCCTTGGTATTTCCCTTGGCCCGGGGACTGCCGTTGAGAATTAAAATTTTTTTGCTCATGGGAAAACCTCCAAATCTGTGATATACTTACTCTAGCAGAAAACCCGTTAGAAGAAAAGTACGCACATTAAAGTTAGATACTAACCGAAAGGAGAGCGCCCCGTGCCGCAAGATTCCGCTAAAACCGCCAGCTTTGAGGACACCGGCTTCCACTACACCCTCTCCCTCATCAGCGGCAAGTACAAAATGGTCATCCTCTACTGCCTGATGGAATACGGGGTGGTTCGCTACAATGCCCTCAAGCGCTATATCGGCTCCATCTCTCACAAGACCCTCAGCGCCGCCCTAAAGGAGCTGGAACGGGACGGCCTGATTTTACGGAACGAGTACCCCCAAATCCCGCCCAAGGTAGAATACCGCCTCAGCGATAAAGGCCGTTCCTTGATGCCGGTGCTGGACGGTCTTTGCGTTTGGGGGGAGGAAAACCGCCCCCGCGCCCGTCTGTGAATATGAAAAAAGCCAGGGCGTTTCAACCCCGGCTTTTTCGTTCCGGCGTCGTTGCGGTGTTCCGCGTAGAACGCGTCGTAGTCCTTCAGCATCTCGACCAGCAGGTTCGGCGTGTCCAGCCCGTAGGGGCAGCGGCTCTTGCAGGCACCGCAGTGGACGCAGTTTTCAATCTGGTGCATCTTCTCGTGCCAGGCGTCCGACATGTAGGGCTGATAGGGCGAGCGCCGCAGCAGGGCGGACATCCGGGCCGCCTGGGGAATGTCAATCCCGGCGGCGCAGGGGAGGCAGTAGCCGCAGGAGCGGCCAAAGCTCCCCGCCAGATCCTTCCGGTCCGTCTCGATNACGGCCCGGAGCTCCGGCGTGAGGCGGGGGTTCCGTTCCGTCAGCTCCAGCCACTGGTCCAGCTCCCANTCGTGCTGGATGCCCCAGATGGGCACCACATTGGGGTACTCCTGCATGAAGGCGTAGCAGGCCTCGGCGTTATTCAGAAGGCCGCCGGAGAGGCCCTTCATGGCGATGTAGCCCATGCCCGCCTTGGCGCAGTCCTCCACCAGCCCCAGCTCCTTCTCGGTGGTGAGGTAGCAGAACGGGAATTGCAGCGTCTNGANGNTCCCGGACCGGATAGCCTCCTGGGCGACGGCAAGGCGATGATTCGTAATGCCGATGTGCCGGATATAGCCCTTTTTCTGCATCTCCAAGGCGGCNGCGAANGGGNCGTCGGGGTNGTTTNTATCCGGCAGCTTGGCGGGGTTGTGGAACTGGAAGAGGTTGATGTAGTCCGTCCGCAGGGAGCGGAGGCTCTTTTCAATGTGGCTGAGGACGGTCTTTTTGTCCCCCCCGCCGCTCTTGGTGGAGATCACCACATTCTGCCGCACGCCCTCCAGGGCCTCGCCCAGTTTTTCCTCGCTGTCGGTATACATGTTGGCGGTGTCGAAGTAGTTGATCCCGCCGTCTACGGCCCGGCGGACCAGCTTCACCGCGTCGGCCTTGGGAATCCGCTGGATGGGCAGGGCGCCGAAGGCCGTCTTCGTCACCATCAGTTCCGTCCGCCCCAGTCTGACTTTTTCCATAACTCCTCCTATTTGTCGCGGGGCCAGGGACAAAACGCCCCCGGCCCCAGTCTGTATGTATCTTCCCTGCCGGTTTTTCGCGGGACAGATTAGAAGTCCGGGCCGCAGCTGTTGGTCAGGGCCTCCAGAATCTGATAGCGGTCCATCTGGAAGGGCTTGGTCATGGCCAGGGCCTCCTCCATCTCTATGTCTGTCAGGAGGCCGTTCTGAATGCCGATGATCTGGTTCCCCGTGCCCTCGGCCAGGACCTTCACTGCCTCATAGCCCATGCGGCTGGCGGTCTCCCGGTCCCGGGCGGTGGGGGAGCCGCCCCGCTGAATGTGGCCCAGCACCGTCACCCGGGGGTCGATGCCCAGCTCGTCGTGGATGCGCTGGCTGATTTCGATGGCGCTGCCCGCGCCCTCGGCCACCACCACCATGTAATGGGTGGTCCCCGCCAGGCGGGCCCGGCGGATCTTCTCCACGATGTCCTTTTCAAAGTCCGGCTCCCGCTCGGGGATCAGCACGGCGGTGGCGCCCACGGAGATGCCCACGTACAGGGCCAGGTAGCCCGCGTGGCGGCCCATGACCTCCACCACGGAGCAGCGCTCGTGGGACTGCATGGTGTCCCGGAGCTTATCGATGCACTCGATGGNCGTATTGCANGCGGAGTCAAAGCCGATGGTGTAGTGGGAGCACCCGATGTCGTTGTCAATGGTGGCGGGGATGCCCACCACCCGGAGATCCATGCCGTCCTTGGCGGCCTGGCGGGAGATGGCCAGCGCTCCCCGGAAGGTGCCGTCGCCGCCGATGGCCACAATTCCGTCCAGACCCAGCAGACGGCAGGTGGCCAGGGCCTTGGCCCGGCCCGCTTCCTCCATGAATTCCAGGCTCCGGGCGGTGTAGAGCATGGTGCCGCCCTTGTTAATGATGTGGCTGACGCTGGAGGAGGTCAGGGGCACAAAGTCGCTGGTGATCAGGCCGTTCCAGCCCCGGCGGATGCCAATGCAGCCGATGCCCCGGGCGATGGAGGCCCGGACCACCGCCCGCACCGCCGCNTTCATGCCCNGCGCGTCGCCGCCGCTGGTGAGGACGCCGATTCTCTTTACCTTCTTTTCCATAAGAAAACCCTCCTGACGAATTTCACCNGCAGGGCCCGGTTCGCTCCGGGGCGGCGCTCCGCCGTGGAGCGGGCCGGGCGGCAGCCGATTTTTTCCTGTATACCATGATACCGCCGGGAAAGCGGGATGTCAAGCTGGGTTTGATTTCCAGCCCAGGACGGGGAGGACGGAAAACTGTCACCTTTTTGTTACCACTTTGGCGGGAAAACCTGTTATATTGGGTCTATCAAATCTGGATTGGAAGGAATCGTGGGATATGCGCCGTGTACTGATTTTACTGCTGGCCCTGCTGCTGCTCTCCGCCTGCGCCGCCCCGGCGGAGACGGAGGAGGCCCCGCCGGTCCCGGAAGCCCCGGAGGCCGCCGCGCCGGAGGAGGAAGCCCTGGAGGACCCCGGGGAGGAGACGGAAGGCCACGTCCTTTTGACCCTGGACGCGCCCCTGGCGGACGGGCGGACCTTGCGGCTGGAGGCCTTCGGCCGGCGGGCCGACGAATACAGCTATGGCGTCCGGGAGGTGCGGGTGTACGACGGGGACGCGCTTATCCAGACTGTCCAGGCCCGGGAGGGCATTGTAAGCGAAGGGGTTGAGGACAGCGACTACACCGACTGCTGGAGCACGGAAGACTGCATGGACGAGCTGGACCTGAACTTTGACGGGGATACAGACTTCGGCCTCTTCGCCGGGCGGTGCAACAACATGATCCCCTATTACTATTGGACCTGGGACCGGGAGGCGGGGCAGTATCAATTCGCCTGCATCCTCCAGGGGGCGGAGGCCCATCCGGAAAGCGGGGAAACCACCGCCGAATATAAATCCGGCTCCGCAGGGTCCCAGTGGGTTACGGAGTACTACTGGCCTGACGGGAACGGAAGCCTGTATTTGCACCGGGTGGAACGGCTGGTCCGGGACTTCCAGCCCGATTCCGGCTATCTGGACGTAGAGCGGGAGGGCGCACGGGAAGTCTGGCTCCCCAGGGAGGGAGATTTCCTCCGCCCCCGGCCCGCCGAGTGGAGCATTGAGGCAGACCTGGTCCTGGCCAGCCGGGAGGTCCCGGTCTATGAGGGCAATGGGGATGGCACCGTCTCCTATTTTACCGAGCTTTGGGAGTTCTGGGACGGCGAGCCCCAGCTGGTGGAGCGAAAGGAGTATATCCCATGAATCACAGTCCTGACCTGCGCCTCGCCGTCACCCTCCGCCTTTTGGACGGAGAGGGCCAGCGGCGCTTCGGCCCCGGCGTGGCGGCACTTTTGGAGGAGGTCCGGGAGAAGCGCTCCCTCCGGGCGGCGGCGGGGTCCATGGGTATGGCCTACTCCAAGGCGTGGCGCATCGTCCGCACCGCCGAGGAGGCCCTGGGCCATAAGCTGCTGGATTCCACCATCGGAGGCCGCCACGGCGGCGGCGCGGCGCTGACGGAGGAGGCGGAGGCTTGGCTTGCCGCCTATCAGGCCCTCCGGGAGGAGGTGGACGCCNTTGCCCAAAAGCGGTTCCAGGAGCGCTTCCGGGACCTTTGAGGGGCCCCGCGCATAGGATGGAGTACATCCTATGAATAAGGAGGTCCTCTTATGGAACCTGTCTGCAATGAGTGCGCCCAGGCCGCGGAATGCCGGGAGCCCGTGATTATGAAGGCCCGCATCCTGCGGGTGAACTGCTGCGATCTGCTGGTCTGCGACCTTTGCGGCTGCCAGGAGGTGGTGGTCCATACCAACAACGCCTGCTGCTTCCGCCCGGGCCAGTGCGTCTGCATCGAATACAGCGGCGCGATGACCATGAGCATCCCGCCCCAGATCAGCGCGGAGTGCATCAAGCTTATCCCCTGCGGGGGCTGTACCTGCTAAGCGTCAAAGCGCCGGAGGAAAATCCTCCGGCGCTTCCTTTAGGAATCCAGTTTTTTCAGGTGCTTTGCCGCCGCTTTGAGCATCNGCTTTTTCTGGCCCGCGCCCTCGAAGTCCACCTGGACCAGGGCGTCGCCCCCCATGGGCTGGACGGACAGCACCGTCCCTTTGCCGAAGACGCCGTGCTCAATCCGATCCCCCTTGCTTAGGGCTATGGAGGGGGCCGCCGTCTGGCTGACGGCGGTGCGGCGGGCCTCCTGGTAAGAAGGCCGGGCGGGCCGGGCGTAAACGGGCCGCCCGGCCCCTTCGGAGCCTTCCCCGCCGCCGTAGAAGCCGCTTCCGTAGGAGGAGCCGAAGGTTCCGCCGGGCCGGAGGTCCCGGCCCTCCCAGTTCAGGTTCTCCTCCGGCGCCTCCTCCAAAAAGCGGGAAACCCGGTTGCTGGCCGTCTTGCCGTAGAGCATCCGCTGGCGGGCGTGGGTCAGAGTCAGCCGCTCCTTGGCCNGGGTCATGGCCACGNAGCACAGGCGGCGCTCCTCCTCCAGCTCGTCCTCCTCATACTGGGCGGAGCTGCCGGGGAAGACCCCCTCCTCCATGCCCACCACGTAGACCAGGGGGAACTCCAGGCCCTTGGCGGCGTGGATGGTCATCAGGGTCACGCAGTCGTCGCTTCCCTCCAGGGAATCCAGATCCGTGTACAGGGCGATTTCGTTCAAAAAGCCCGAAAGGGTGGCGTCCTCCGGCTGGCGGTCCAGGAAGCCCAGGATGTTGGACTTCAGCTCCTGGACGTTTTCCAGGCGGCCCCGGCTCTCCATGTCGTTTTTATCCTTCAGGGCCTGGGTATAGCCGGTCTGCTCGCACACCGCGTCGTAAAACTCCGGCAGNGCCAGGCTTCCCCCGGCCTTCCGGAGGCCGTCGATGAGGTCCGCGAACTGAAGCAGCTTCTTCGCCGGGGTTTTCAGCTCCGGGAAGAGGTCCGCGTTGCGGCAGATTTCGTACAGGGACGCCCCCTGCTGCTCCGCCAGCGCCGCCACCTTGTCCATGGTGGTGCCGCCGATGNCCCGGGCGGGNCTGTTGATGATCCGCCGGAGCCGGAGGTCGTCCAGGGGGTTGTTCAAAACGCACAGGTAGGCCAGCATGTCCTTTACCTCCGCCCGGTCGAAGAACTTCATGCCCCCCNCAACCTTGTAGGGCACGCCGCTGCGCTTCATGGCGTATTCCAGGGCGTTGGACTGGGCGTTCATCCGATAGAGCACGGCGGCGTCCCGGAAGCGGGCCCCCCGGCCCACCGCCGAGAGGATGTCCCCCGTCACAAAGGCCGCCTCGTCCTGCTCGTTGAGCACCGTGCGGACGCCGACTTTCTCCCCGCCGCCGTTCTCCGTCCAGAGGGTCTTCCCCTTCCGGCCCGCGTTGTGCCGGATGACGGCGTTGGCCGCGTCCAGGATGTTCTGGGTGGAGCGGTAATTCTGTTCCAGCCGGATGGTCCGGGCGTTGTCATACTGCTTCTCAAAATTCAGGATGTTCTCGATGTTGGCCCCCCGGAAGCGGTAGATGGACTGGTCGTCGTCGCCTACCACGCAGAGGTTCCGGCGCCCCCCCGCCAGAAGGCCGGTGAGGAGATACTGGAGGTGGTTCGTGTCCTGGTACTCGTCCACCAGCACGTAGCGGAATTTCCTCTGGTAGTATTCCAGCACCTCCGGCTCCTGACGGAGCAGGGTNACAGTGTGGAAGATGATGTCGTCGAAGTCCAGGGCGCTGGCGGAGTCCAGCTTTTNCTGGTAGGCGGCGTAGATTTTGGNGATGCGGGCCATGCGCCAGTCGGTTTCGGCGCTGTGCCGCCGGGCGAATTCCTCCGGGCCCAGGTATTGGTCCTTGGCGCTGCTGATGACGGAGAGGACGTTTTTGGGCGGGAAGGCCTTGTCGTCCAGGTTCAGCTCCTTCAAAATGTCCTTCACCACCCGGCGGGAGTCGTCGGTATCGTAGATGGTGAAGTCCTTGGCAAAGCCCAGCCGGTCAATGTCCCGCCGGAGGATGCGGACGCAGGCGGAGTGGAAGGTGGAGGCCCAGACGTCGTTTGCCATGGGGCCCAGGCGGGCGGCCAGGCGGTCCTTCAGCTCCCCGGCGGCCTTGTTGGTGAAGGTGATGGCGATGATCTCCCAGGGCCGGGGCGGGTCCACGGCGCACAGCCGCCGGGCCCGGTCGAAGTCCAGGGGGGAGGGGGCCTCCGGGAAGGCTTCCAGGAAGGCCAGGTCCTCCTCCGACGCGTCCTCCGGGACGAAGTCGGAGTCGCTGCCCCGGCCATAGGTCAGCAGGTTGTAGACCCGCTGGATCAAAACGGTGGTCTTTCCGCTGCCCGCCCCCGCCAGGAGGAGCAGGGGCCCCTCGGTGGCCATGGCGGCCTGGCGCTGGGCGTCGTTCAGCCGCCGGAGGTCCCCGGCGATGACCCGTTTCCGGGCGGATATGTAGCGCTGCTTGAAGTCGTTCATAGCTTGTCCGTTCCTTATCGTTGTACTGACGTTTATTGTAAGGCAGCCGGGCCGGTAAATCAACATAATTTTTTATTGACACCCTTCGCGCCCGTATGGTATACTATCCCATGCGTCAATCGGCGCTTGAGTTTGTCTGCCGCGCCGCNCGTNCCTTATAAGGCCGGGCGGTGTTGGGAAAGCGCCGCCCCGGAGCTGTGAAGCGGGGCGGACGGAATATGGACAGGAGGTGTCTTAAGCATGGCAACGAAACGTACCTATCAGCCCAAGAAGCTCCACGGCCAGAAGGTCCACGGCTTCCGCAAGCGCATGGCCACCGCCAACGGCCGCAAGGTCCTGGCCCGCCGCCGCGCCAAGGGCCGCGCCCGCCTCTCCTATTGAGGAGCAGGAGACACTTGAACACGAGTCCTGACAGGGNCGGNTNNAATTGTTCGNATTCCTCCGTCCCTTGTACTGGTTCTGCGGCCTGGGAGGGATGAACGGTGAAGCCCGCGGTGACGCTGAAAAAAAATCATGAATTCCGCCGGCTGTACCGCAAGGGCGCGTCGGCGGTGGCGGGGAGCATGGTGCTCTACTGCCGGAAAAACCGCCTGGGCCACAACCGCCTGGGCATTACCGTTTCCGTAAAGCTGGGAAACGCCGTGAAGCGCAACCGGGCCCGCCGCCGCCTGCGGGAGGTCTACCGCCTCGCAAGCCCCCGTTTGTCCCAGGGCTGGGANATCATCCTGGTGGCCCGGGGCAGGACGCTGAGCGCCCCGTGGAAGGAGCTGGGGGACACCTTCCTCCGCCTGAGCCGGAAGCTGGGCCTTCTGGAGGACAAGCCGTGAAGCGGGTTTTGATCGCCCTGGTGCGGTTCTACCAGCGGAATATCTCCCCCTGCCGCCCCCGGTGCTGCAACTACATCCCCACCTGCTCCCAGTACGCCGTGGAGGCTTTGGAACGGTACGGGGCCGTGAAGGGGAGCTGGCTCGCGTTCAAGAGAATACTCAGGTGCAACCCCTTTCATAAGGGAGGCTATGACCCTGTGCCCTAGCTTCCCCACTGAACAAAACGAGAGGAACAAATTATGTTTTCAACCATCGGATACTATATCTGTATCCCCTTCGCGTGGCTGGTCCGGCTCTTCTATAACCTGACGGGCTCCTACGGCATGGCCATCATCCTCTTTACGCTGGTCATCAAGCTNATCATGCTGCCCTTCCAGATGAAATCCAAGAAGAGCATGATGCGCATGAGCCGCATGTCCGGCCGGATGCAGGAGATCCAGAAAAAGTACGCCAACAACCAGACCAAACAGGCCGAGGAAATGCAGAAGCTCTNCGCCGAGGNGGGGATCAATCCCATGTCCGGGTGCCTGTGGAGCCTGCTCCCCTTCCCCATCCTGCTGGCCCTGTACTCCATCATCCGCCAGCCCATCAACCACTTCATGATGCTGAGCCAGGACGTGGTGCAGCAGATGGTGGACGCCGTGACCGGCGCCGGGCTGGACGTCGCCAGNATCGTGCAGATGAAGGACGGAGCCGCCATTGTCCGGGATGGGATTACCCAGCTGCTGCCCTACGGGCAGATCAACCTGGTCAAGACCATCGCCTCGGAGCTTCCCGAGGTGGGGCAGTCGGTGCCCGGGTGGATCAACTTAAACTACACCTCCTTCGGGCTGGACATGGCGGCCAACCCCTGGAGCATGGTGACGGGCTTCACCTTCACCTGGGCCGCCATCGGCCTGATCCTCATTCCCATCATCGCCGGCGGCAGCCAGTGGCTCATGACCAAAATCACCATGAAGCACCAGCCCCAGACGGACCCCTCCGCCGCCAGCGCCAACCGCATGATGATGTTCATGCCCCTGTTCTCCGTGTATATCGCCTTCACCATGCCCGCGGCCCTGGGCGTGTACTGGATTGCCCAGAGCGCCTTTGCCGCCGTGCAGGAGTACTTCATGGGCGCATTCTTCAACAAGAGGCTGGAGGAAGAGGNGAACGCCCGCTATGAGGCCCGCCAGGCGGAGCNGAAGCGGAAAATGGAGGAGGCCAAGGTCCTCCAGGAGCAGCAGCGCCAGCAGGCCACCCAGAAGCAGACCCTGAAGGAAAAGCAGAAGGCCGCCCGGGACGCCAAGGCCGCCAAAGCCGCCAAGGCGGACGCCTCCACCACGGAGGCCGGCCGGGTGGGGGACAGGCCCTACGCCAGGGGCCGGGCCTACAAGCCGGACCGCTATGACGAAACGTAAAGGTGGAAGCCGTTATGAGAGACTATATTGATGTCACGGGCAAAAACGAGGACGAGGCCATTTCCAAGGCCCTGGCCCAGCTGAACCTGGACCGGGACGACGTGTCCGTGGAGGTGCTGGAGCGGGCCAAGTCCGGCTTCCTGGGCCTCGGCGCCTGCCCGGCGAAAATCCGCGTGTACTACGGCCCGGAGG
>NZ_CAJMXG010000048.1:0-16028 GCF_905219725.1 Oscillibacter sp. CU971 | reverse complement strand
GGCTTTGGCGGCGGAGGCCGGACCGGCTGCGGGTCCTTCGGCCGTGGCGGGGGCTTCGGCGGAGGCCGGACCGGCGGCGGCTCCTTTGGAGGCGGCCGTGGCGGCGGCTTTGGCGGAGGCCGCTCCGGCGGGGGCGGCTTTGGCGGAAGGCGCTGAACAGAATAAAGGAAGGCCCCCGGCGCAAGGTACGCCGGGGGCCTTGTATTTACAGATAGCATAGACTGCGTTGCCGTCGCTTCGGCCCGGATGATTGCCGGACTATAGAGCGCGATAAAGTTCTTTTGCTAACTTTCCCTCTTTGAGGACGTACTCCACTAAGATTTTGCTTTGCAAAATCAAGTGTCGTTACAGTCTTTCAAGAAAAGTTAGTCCAAAACCTGCACCGCCGCGCCCAGGACGCCGTCGCCGATGTAGACGCTGAGGGTCCCGTCGATCTCGCCATCCCAGATGTGGTCATAATCCGGCAGGGCGGCGGTGAGCTTCTGCCGGACGGTTTCCATCTCGGCGGGGGCCCCGCCGTTGGCCACGGCCAGGTTGTATTTCCGGTGCCCGCCGCAGCGGTCCACGGCCATGGCCACCAGCTTGTCAATGACCTGATNCCGGCCCCGGACCTTGGCGATGGACTGGNGCTGCCCGTCGGGGGCGAAGGTGATGATGGGCTTGATTTGAAGCAGGGTCCCCGCCGTGGCGGTGACCTTGCCGATGCGCCCGCCCTTCATCAGGTATTCCAGGGTGTCCACGGAGAAGAAGGGGAAGGTGCCCGCGATGAGCTGCGGGGTCCGGCGCTCCACCAGGGTTTCCCAGTCCATGCCGTTTCGGATGTCCTCNGCCAGCTGAAGCACCGTCAGCCCCTGTCCCAGGGAGCCGCTGACGGAGTCGAAGACCTTGATGGGGAACGCGTCCCCGCTCTCCTCGGCGATGAGGCGGATCAAATTGTAGGTGCCGGAGAGGCCGCTGGAGAGCATGACGGCAATGACGCCGTCATAGCCCGCGTCCCGGATCTCCTCCAGCACGGCTCACGCGCTNTCGGCGGAGGGCAGAGAGNTCTGGGGCAGCTCCCCGGCCTTGAGGCGGCGGTAGATGTCGGCGCTGTGGATGTCCACGCCGTCGGAATACTCCCCGTCGGCGCAGAGGATGCGCAGGGGGACGATGTAGATGTGGTTCTCCGCCGCCAGACGGGGGGACAGGTCCGCGCAGGAATCCGTCAGCAGCGCAATCTTTTGAGGGGCCACTTGTTCCCAACTCCTTTTTTTCAAACGAGGCCGCCGTTCCCAAAACGGGGCGGGCGGGCCATTGGACATGCCGGAAAGGCATTACGGTCATTATCCCACAAACCGGCGAAAACTGCAAGAGCGATTTGCGGACTTTTCCAGCCTTTTCCTTCCGGGGGAAAAATATAGTGGAATCAAGAGATTTTCCCTTTACCTGCCGGGAGTTCTCTGTTATAATATACAAGTTACATTTTGTCCTAACGCCGGACCGGAAAGGAGGGCGCTCTTGTGAAGTATCAAAAGTGGAATATCGGCGCCCCCTTGGAAGAGGACGTAGCCGCCCTGCGGGAGGCGGGCTACCCCTATCTCATGGCCCTGGTGCTGGCGGCCCGGGGCGTGGCCTCCCCAGAGACGGCGGCGGAATTTTTAGACCGGGACCGGAAGCTGACCCTCTCCCCCATGCTCATGCGGGACATGGACAAGGCCGTGGCCCGCATCCAAAAGGCCATCGCCGGGGGGGAGACCATCGCCGTCTTCGGGGACTACGACGTGGACGGCATCACCTCCACGGTGCTGCTGATGGACTATCTGAAAAGCTGCGGGGCCAAGTGCCTGCGCTATATCCCCCGGCGGATTGAGGACGGCTACGGCCTGTCCAAGCCCGCCATCCAGAGCCTGCGGGACCAGGGGGCCACGCTGATGATTACCGTGGACTGCGGCATCACCGGAAACGAGGAAGTGGACTTCGCGGCCTCCCTGGGCCTGGACGTGGTGGTAACGGACCATCACGAATGCAAGGAGGAGCTGCCCGCCGCCGTGGCGGTGGTGGACCCCCACCGGCCCGACTGCCCCTACCCCTTCAAGTTCCTGGCGGGCTGCGGCGTGGCGTTGAAGCTGGTGCTGGCCCTGGGGGGCGAGAACCGGGAGGACGCCCTCTTCGCCCGCTATTCCGCCCTGGCCGCCATCGGCACCGTGGCCGACGTGATGCGGATGGAGGGGGAAAACCGGGCCATTGTCGCCTGCGGCCTGGAGGCCCTGCCCCACACGGACTTTGTGGGGGTCCGCGCCCTCCTGCGGGAGGCGGGACTGGAGGAAAAGCCCGTTACCTCCATTCAAATCGGCTTCGTCCTCTCCCCCCGGATCAACGCCGCCGGGCGCATGGGGGCGGCGGACCTGGCGGCGGACCTGCTGGAGACCCGGGACCTGGCCCGGGCGGAGGAGCTGGCCCGGGAGCTCTGCGAGCTGAACCGGGAGCGCCAGGCGGTGGAGCAGGCCATCTGCGCGGACGCGGTGCGGCAGATCCAGGCTCTGCGGCAGGAGGAGCGCAGCGCCCTGGTCCTTGCCAGCGAGAAATGGCACCAGGGCGTGGTGGGCATCGTGGCCTCCCGCCTCAGCGAGAAATACTCTTGCCCCAGCTTCATGATTCATCTGAAGGACGGCACGGGGCGGGGCTCCTGCCGGTCCTACGGCGGCTTCAACCTCTTCGCCGCCCTGGAGTCCTGCGCGGACCTGCTGGACGGCTTCGGGGGCCACGAGCTGGCCGCCGGGTTCACCATCCCGGAGGACAACATTGAGGATTTCCGGACCCGGATGAACCGCTATGTCCGCTCCGTCACNNNCGGGGAACCGCCGGTGAGCTCTCTGGAGGTGGACGCGGCGGTGTCCTCCCCCGCGGAGCTGACCCTNGAGGAGGCCGAGCAGCTGGAACGGCTGGAGCCTTACGGCGCGGGGAACCCCAGGCCCGTCNTCGCCCTGCTGGGGGCCACGGCGGAGGCCGTGCAGCCCGTGGGGCAGNGAAAACACCTGAAGCTGCGCCTGAGCAAGGGCGTCAGCCGCTTCGACGCCATCTTCTTCTCCGTCACGGCGGAGGAGTGCNGCATCGTCCCCGGCAACCGGGTGGACGCCGCCTTCTACCTCCAGGCCAACACCTTCCGGGGAAACACGACCCTGCAATTGCAGTTGGTGGACGTGCGGCCCTCCCTCAGCCCCAGCCGCAGCGAGGCGGCGGCCCAGGCCCTTGTGGGCCGCCTGGTGCGGGGAGAGAGCCTGACCCGGCAGGAGCTGGCCCGGCTGAAGGCCAGCCCCAGCCAGTACCAGGACTGCTGGAAGGCCCTGACGGAGCTCCTCCGCCAGGGAAAAGCCCGGAAGGAGCGTCTGCCCTTCCTGCGGAGCATCGCCGCCAGAATCGGGGGAAGCGAGAGCTTTCTGCGGGCGTATCTCGCCCTGGCGGTCTTCAAGGAGCGGGGCCTGGTGTCCCTGACCAGGGAGGGCGACTGGCTGGCGATGTATTTGATGGGAGACCCGGAGAACGTGACTTGGGACGACTGTCCGTATCTTCTCCGCCTGCGGGAAAAGGAGGCGACCTGAGATGACCGTACAGGAACAGTACGAGCTTTTGGAAAAAACCGTCCGCGGCTACAACCCCGCCGCCGACTTCGACCATATCCGGTCCGCGTTCGAGTACGCCGACCGCTGCCACGAGGGGCAAAAGCGCAAAAGCGGCGAGCCCTATATCATCCATCCCCTGGCCGTGGCCCAAATTGTGGCGGAGGAGCTGAAGCTGGACTCCGAGTCCATCGAGGCGGCCCTGCTCCACGACGTGATTGAGGACACGCCCGCCACCCACGGGGATGTGGCCCGGATGTTCTCGCCCACCATCGCCAATCTGGTGGAGGGGGTCAGCAAGCTGACCCGCATCCAGTACGCCACCAAGGAAGACGAGCAGATGGAGAACCTCCGGAAGATGCTCATGGCCATGAGCAAGGATATCCGGGTCATCCTCATCAAGGTCTCCGACCGGCTCCACAACATGCGGANCATGGAATACCAGTCCCCGGAGAAGCAGAAGCAAAAGTCCCTGGAGACTATGGAGATTTACGCCCCCATCTCCCACCGCCTGGGGATGCAGCGCATCAAGTGGGAGCTGGAGGACCTGTCCCTTAAATATCTGGACCCGGTGGGCTATGAGGAGATCATCACCCGGCTGGACGCCAAAAAGCCGGAGTACGACGCCTTCCTCCTCCGCACCCNGACCCAGATGGACGACCGGCTGACGGAGCTTGGCANCNAGCACATGGTCTACGGCCGCATCAAGCACCCCTACTCCATCTACCGGAAGATGTTCAACCAGAACAAGTCCCTNGACGAGATTTTCGACCTCTTTGCCTTCCGGGTGCTGGTGGACACGGTGGGGGACTGCTACAATGTCTTAGGCGTCATCCACGATATCTACAAGCCCATCCCGGGCCGGTTCAAGGACTATATCGGCACCGAGAAGCCCAACGGCTACCAGTCCCTCCACACCACCGTCATAGGCCCCGACGGCCTGCCCTTTGAGGTGCAGATCCGCACCTGGAAGATGCATGAGGTGGCGGAATACGGCGTGGCCGCCCNCNGGAANTACAAGCAGCACNGNCAGGGAGCNGGCACCGAGGGGAAATACGAGTGGGTCCGCCGCCTGCTGGAGAACCAGGAGGGGGCCGACGCGGAGGAGTATATCCACTCCTTAAAGGTCGACATGTTCGCCGACGAGGTTTTCGTCTNCACCNCCAACGGNGNTGTGCAGAACCTCCCCGCCGGGGCCACGCCCATTGATTTTGCCTACGCCATCCACTCCGCCGTGGGCAACCGCATGGTGGGGGCCAAGGTAAACAACCGCATCGTCACCTTTGACCACATCTTAAAAAACGGGGACATTGTGGAGATCATGACCTCCAAGTCCGCCAAGGGCCCCAGCCGGGACTGGATGAAAATCGCCAAGTCCAGCGAGGCCCGGAGCAAAATCCGCCAGTGGTTTAAGAAGGAGAAAAAGGAGGAAAACATCGCCAACGGCCGTTCCTCCTTTGAGCAGGAGCTCAAGCACGCGGGTCTCGCCATGAAGGACGTGACGGACCCGGAGAATCTGCCCCTGCTGCTGAAAAAGGTCACCTACGGCAGCCTGGAGGAGATGTATGCCGCCATCGGCTACGGCGGCTTCACCGCCCAGAAGGCCGTCAGCCGGATGAAGGGGGAGCTGCTGCGCATCGCCCGCCAGCACCAGGCGGAGGAGCTGACCCTCAAGCCCGAGGAGGCCCCCATCCTGGTGCCCGCCAAGCCGGTGAGCAAGAGCGAGCAGGGCATCATCGTGGAAGGGCTGGACAACTGCCTGGTAAAGTTCTCCCGCTGCTGCACCCCCGTGCCGGGGGACGAGATTGTGGGCTTTATCACCCGGGGCTACGGCGTGTCCGTCCACCGGGCGGACTGCCCCAACGCCGCGCCGGAGCGCCGGGCGGGCCAGGAGGGCCGCTGGCTGAAAGTCTCCTGGGGCAAAGACACCAACGAGAGCTATCCCACCACCATCGACGTGATGAGCAAGGACCGGATGGGCTTGATTCTGGATATCTCCACGGCCCTCTCCAGCACCAACACCTTTGTCTCCGGCCTGAACTCCCGGAGCACGGAGGACGGCTTCGCCGTTATCCGCCTGGAAATCCGGGTCCGGGACGGGGCCCAAATGAAGGCCATCATGAACAAGCTGAACCAAATTTCCGGGGTGCTGCAAGTGACGCGTCCCGCCGGATAGCGGCGTCGAAAATTGCGCTCCATTCCGTCCGGCTCCGCCGGACATCCATTCCGCTCCATTTCCTCCGCCTCCCTTCAAGAGGGGACTTCGTCCCCCCTTGAGCATTCCCCCTTCCCTGCGGGGGGACGAGGGCTTGGTTGGGGTGTGGGGCTATAACGTACAATTATAAAAGGAGGGATTGGCTATGCGCGCGGTTGTCACCCGCGTGAAACACGCGTCGGTTACCATCGAGGGGGCCGTTACGGGCCAAATCGGAGAGGGCTATTTGGTCCTTTTGGGGGTGGCGCCGGCTGATACGGAGGAAACCGCCGTGAAGCTGGCGGAGAAAATCTGCAACCTTCGTATCTTTGAGGATGAAAACGAAAAGATGAACCGGAATCTGGAGCAGGTTGGCGGAAGCCTTCTGGTGATCTCTCAGTTTACTCTCTTTGCGGATACCTCTTCCCGCCGCCCGGGCTTCTCCGGCGCGGCGAAGCCGGATCTGGCCGTTCCCCTCTATGAGAAATTTATGGCCCACTGCCGGGAGCGGGGCTTCACGGTGGAGCATGGGGAATTCGGCGCGAAGATGGACGTGGAATCCCTGAACCACGGCCCGGTGACCATCCTCTTTGATACGGAGAAGCCCTGACCAATTGAATCATCAGAAAGAAAGGACGGGTGCTTTCATGGGGTTGTTTTCCAATTTCTTTCAAAACGAATGTTCTCTGGGCGCCCAGCCTCGCACCGGCTGGAGCTGGAGCCTGTCGGTGAACGGGATGCCCGTCGCGCATGTTTCCTGGGAGGACGTGACCAAGGCCCTGGACGGCCTCTGTCCCCATGAAGACAGCTTTGTGATTTTAGAGCAGAGGAAGGGGCAGGACTACTGGTTTATTCAAAGCGCCGTGGCCCTGGCGGGCCCCCACACCGGCGAGTATGTGGTCGGCGTGGGCTGGAACGACGACAAGGGCAGGCACTACATGGAGCGCTGCGGCGGAGCCGGGCGGGCCGTGGACATGTTCCGGGCCGCGTGGCAGGGGAAGACCCTGGACTTTTCCGGCTTCGAGGACCAGTCCGACCAGCTCCCCGGCGATTCCTGAGACTATGGAGCCAAGAGAGGAGGAAACTCCAATGAATGTGAAAATGATGCAGGTGGGCCCCTTGGGAACCAACTGCTATATTTTGGAGGATGAGAAAACCCGCGAGGCGGCGGTGATTGACCCCGGCGGGGACGCGCCGGAGATTATCAGGGCTCTGGAGGGGGCAAAGCTTCGCTACATTCTCCTGACCCACGGACACTACGACCACACCGGCGGCGCGGCGGAGCTGGAGCGGGCTTTTCCCCAGGCGGCGCTTTATATCCACCGGAAGGATCTGGAGGATGTGGACCCGTCCCTGTTTCCGCTGCGCACCCAAATCCAGGGCGCGAATCTCTACGACGAGGGGGCCTGGATCACCTTCGGGGGAGACGCCGTAAAAATCCAGGTTCTTCACACCCCCGGCCACTCCGAGGGCAGCGTCACCCTCCGCTGCGGCGATCTGCTCTTTTGCGGGGACACCCTCTTTGCCGGGTCCTGCGGGAGGACGGACTTCCCCGGCGGCAGCGTGCCCAAGATGCTGGCCTCCCTGCGCCGCCTGGGAGAGCTGGAGGGGGACCTCCAGATCCTTCCCGGCCACATGGACGTCAGCACCTTGGAAAAGGAGCGGCGGCAGAATCCCTACCTCTGCCAGGCCCTGCGGGAGACGACATGAAACTGGAATTTCGCGGCCACGACGAGCGCTACACGGTTGAGCAGAGCCTCTTAAATCTCTTCCCCGGCGAGCTTCCGGTCTATGAGCCGGTCCGGCCTGTCCGGGAGGAGAACTGGGCCATTGTCACCTGGCGGGAGGACGAAGAGCGGGGCCACGCCTGTGCGGAGCTGTGCTGGCAGGGGAAGGCCGTTTCCTCCGGCATGGAAGTGCCCCTGGAGGGCCGCACGCCCTACGAGCGGGAGGGCCAAAGGCGCTACGCCATCGGCGCGGCTTTTTTCCGGGCCTATCAGATGCTCACCGGCGGACAGCCCCCCTGGGGGATGCTCACCGGGGTCCGGCCCGACAAGCTGGTGACGGAAGCCCTGACGGCGGGCAGGACGCCCGGCGCGGCCCGGGAGCTGCTGGAGAAANTTTATTATGTCACCCCCCGCCGGGCCGCCCTGGCCCTGGAGACGGGGACGGCGGCCTTTGAGGCCGCGAAAGGTCTGGGCCCCCGGGACATCGCCGTCTATATCGGCATTCCCTTCTGCCCCACCCGCTGCGCCTATTGTTCCTTTGTCAGCCAGTCGGTGGAAAAGAGCTTTTCCCTGGTGGACCCTTACGTGGACGCTCTGGCGGCGGAGATCGAGGCNGNGGGCCGCATNGCCCGGGANACGGGTTTGAACGTCCGGGCCATGTATATGGGCGGCGGCACGCCCACCACTCTGACCGCCCCCCAGNTGGACCGGGTGCTGACGGCCTTTGAGACGGCCTTCGGCCCCGCCCTGGACGCCTGCGGCGAGATTACCGTGGNGGCGGGACGGCCCGACACCATNACGGCGGAGAAGCTGGNGGTTTTAAAGGCCCACGGCGTTCACCGCATCTCCGTAAACCCCCAGACCATGGAGGAAAGCGTCCTCCGGGCCATTGGCCGCCGCCACAGCCCCGGCGACATCGAAGAAGCCATGGAGCTGGCGGCACGGTGCGGTTTTCCCCATGTGAACATGGATCTTATCGCGGGACTGCCGGAGGACACGGCGGAGGGCTTCCGCCGCTCCCTGGAGCGCTGCCTGGCGTTTGGCACGGACAACGTTACCGTCCACACCCTGGCGCTGAAAAAGGGCAGCCGCATCCTGCTGGAGGGCCTGGCCATCNCCGGCCCGGAGGCGGTGGGAGAAATGCTGGACTACGCGGAGCCCGCCCTGCGGGAAGCGGGATACGCCCCCTATTACCTCTACCGGCAGAAATACATGTCCGGCAGCTTTGAAAATATCGGCTGGACCCGCCCCGGCGGGGAATGCCTCTACAACATCTATATCATGTCGGAGCTCTGCTCCATCCTCTCCTTCGGCGCGGGAGGGTCCACAAAAATGGTGGACCCGGCCCGGCGGCTGATCCAGCGGCGCTTCAACCCCAAGTTTCCCAAGGAGTACACGGAACGCCCGGACAAACCGCGGTCCAATCAGGCGGATTNCGCCGCCTTCTATGCCAGATGAACGGAAAGGAGCCGAATCCATGTATTCCCTAAAGCAGATCAACGAGGCCATCCGCAGCGACCCCGCCGCCTTCGCCCAGGAGTGCGATGAGCAGTTCGCGAAAAAAGTGGACACCGCCGCCCGGAAGATTGCGGATCACCGGGGGGAGTCCCACATCATCCTCCTCTCCGGCCCCTCCGGCTCTGGGAAGACCACCACCGCGCTGAAAATCGAGGAAAAGCTGGTGGAGATGGGCATTGTGACCCACACGGTTTCCATGGACAACTATTTCAAGACCATGGACCCGGAGACCTTCCCCCGGAACCGGGAGGGAGCCATTGACTACGAGTCCCCCTTCTGCCTGGATGTGGACCTGCTGAACCAGNACTTCGCCATGCTGGACCGGGGGGAGCTGATTCATGTTCCGAAATACGAGTTTGCNCGGCAGATGCGCTCGGACATCTTCGCCCGGCCCATGCGGCTGGGGAAGGACGACATGGCGATTTTCGAGGGCATCCACGCCCTGAACGACATCATCGTGGGAAAGAACCCCAGGGCCTTCAAACTCTATATCGCCGCCCGGAGCGATATTCTGGACGAGGACGGTTCTTTGGTCTTCGACAAGTCCTGGATCCGCCTCTGCCGCCGCATTGTCCGGGACTTCAAGTTCCGGGGCAGCGACGCGGCCTTTACCTTGAAGCTGTGGGAGAACGTCCGCCGGGGAGAGCGGCTGTATATCTCCCCCTACAAGGAAAACGCGGATTTGATGTTCGACTCCTCCCTGGCCCTCAGCGCCAGCGCCCTGAAGCCCTTTGTGGTCCCCCTGCTGGAGGAGCTTCCCAAAGGGAAGTACCAGGTGGTGGAGGACATCCTCCGGGGCCTGGACAAAATTGAGGCCCTGGACGAAAAGCATATCCCCGCCAAGTCCCTGTCCCGGGAGTTCATCGGCGGAAGCCCCTACGACAATCACTAAACGGGAGACGAAAGGAGCGGCACTATGCACAAACAGGAGAAGCTGTATGACCTGCTGGACACCCTCCGCACCGGCGTGGAGGCGGCGGGAACCCTGGCCCTTGGGACCCTGGGCCTGGCCTGTGAGGGGGCGGAGAAGGNGGCGGAGGCCGNGCGGCTCCGCTATCAGGCCGCCCGTGTGGAGGNCGAAATGGACGAGAAGCTGATGGAGGCCGGTGAGATCGTCTATGGCACCCACGCCGGAAACCTGACGGAGTCCGAGGAGCTGCTGGAAAAGCTCCGGGAAATCGACGATCTGAAAGCCCGCCTGNCGGAGCTTAGCGAAACCCTGGGGCGGACGCCGGAAGGCCCTGCCTGCCCCAGCTGCGGCGAGGCCGCGCAGGAGGGAGACCAATTCTGCCGCGCCTGCGGCGAAAAGCTGAACTGACAGGAGGATAAATATGGAATTCTACACGTATCAACAGGTTCAGGAGAGCGCTCAGGCTCTCCGGGAAAAGCTGAACGGCTTCCAGCCCCAGGTGCTGGTGATTCTGGGCTCCGGCCTGGGGGCCTTGGCGGACGAGATGGAAAGTCCCATCGCCGTGCCCTATGCGGAAGTCCCCCACATGAAGCGCTCCACCGCCCCCGGCCACAAGGGCCAATTTCTCTTTGGAAAGCTGGCGGGCCGGGACGCGGCGGTCATGCAGGGCCGCCTCCACACCTACGAGGGCTGGTCCTTCGCCGACGCGGCCTATCCCGTCCGGGTGGCCCGGGCCCTGGGCGTCAGGACTTTGGTGGTGACCAACGCCGCCGGGGCGGTGAATACCGCCTGGACCGCCGGAGACATCATGCTGATTACGGACCACATCAAGCTCTTCGGCGTCAGCCCCCTCTGCGGGCCCAACATGGACGAGCTGGGCCCCCGCTTCCCGGACATGAGCCACGTCTACACCCCCGCCCTTCAGGAAAAGGCCCGCGCCGCCGCCAAGGCCCAGGGCCTGGACCTCAAGGAGGGCGTCTACATGTTCTTCCCCGGTCCCCAGTATGAGACGCCGGCGGAGGTCAAGGCCGCCCGCCTGCTGGGGGCGGACGCCGTGGGCATGTCCACGGTGCCGGAGGCCATCACCGCCGCCCACTGCGGCATGGAGGTCTTGGGCTTCACCCTCTGCACCAACATGGCGGCGGGCGTGCTGGAGCAGCCCCTCTCCGGCGACGAGGTCATCGCCGCGGGCGAGGCCGCGGGCCCCAAGTTCACCGCCCTGGTGAAGGGCTGCTTAGAACGGCTGTAAGCCTTTGAAAAAGCGGGTTGTGCCGCTGGAGGGAATCTGGTCTAAGGCGGGTCCCGGTCCCATAGAGTGGACAATGGGGCCCGCCCCTCACGGACAGAGGCTGTCCGCGCATTTTTTAAAGTATTCGAGGTAAACTTTCCATGTCGACGAAGAAAAAACAGTCCTTCCTGGGCGGCGCGGCCATTCTGGCCTCTGCGGTGGCCATTGTCAAAGGTATCGGCTTCTTTTATAAGGTCCCCCTGAACAACATTCTGGGCGAAGAGGGCAAGACCTACTTCGNCTCCGCCTATCAGATTTACAACGTCCTCCTCTCCATCTCCACGGCGGGCCTGCCCCTGGCACTTTCCAAGCTGGTGTCCGAGGCCCAGGCCCGGGGCCGGGAGAACGAAAAGCGCAAGCTTTTCAGCACGGCCATCTGGATCTTCTTCGCCCTGGGTCTGGCGGGGTTTGCCATCATGTTCTTCGGCACCAGCTGGGTGGCCGCCCGGCTCCATAACGAGAGCGCCTATTGGGCCATCCGGGCGCTGTCCCCGGCGGTGTTCTGCGTGTGCCTTTTGGCCTGTATGCGGGGCTACACCCAGGGCCAGGGGAACATGACCCCCACCGCCGTCTCCCAGGTGCTGGAGGCGCTGAGCAAGCTGGGCATCGGCCTGGCGCTGGCGTGGTATATTTTCCAGGCGGGTATGGGGCAGAAGTTTGTGGCGGCGGGGGCCATCCTGGGCGTGACCATCGGCACCGTACTGTCCATGCTCTTCCTGATCGGCTACCTGCTGACCCACCGCTCCCGGGCGGAGACCCTGGATGTCCCGGAGAGCCGGGGGACCCTGGCCAGGCATATTCTGGTCATCGGGGTGCCCATCACCCTGAGCAACTCGGCCATGAGCATCATCACGCTGGTGGATACCTCCATCGTACTGGGGCGGCTGCAAAACGGCCTGGNCCTGACGGAGGAGGCCGCCTCCGNCTTGAAGGGGGCCTACGGCTACGCCATGGACATGGTGAACCTGCCGCCCTCTTTCGTCTTCCCGGTAACCATGAGCCTGATTCCCGTGGCGGCGGCGGCCCTGGCCCGGCGGGACCACCGGGAGGCGGACCGGATCATCTCCTCCGCCTTCCGTCTCATCGCCATCCTGGCCCTGCCCTGCGGCGTGGGGCTCAGCGTGCTGTCCACCCCCATCATGCGCCTGGTGCTCCCGGCCCAGCCGGAGGCCGCCCTGGCGGCGGGGCCACATCTGCGGGTTTTGGGCTTTGCTTGTATCTTCATCTGCGTCATGAACCTCACCAACGCCATTTTGCAGACCTACGGCAAGGTGCGCATACCCATTTACACCGTCGTGGCCGGCGGCGTGGTCAAAATCGCGATGAACTATATCCTGGTGGGCACCCCGGAGATCAACATCCACGGCGCGCCCATTTCAACGCTCTGCTGCTATGTTGTCATCGCCCTTTTGAACCTGTNCTTCGTCTGGAAATACTCCCCCACGAAACCCAGGTATTTCCAGCTCTTCTTTAAGCCCGCCGTGGCCACCGCCCTCATGGGCGGCGGAGCCTGGGCCACCCACGGCCTTGTGAGCCGGGCCCTGTCCGGGCACTCCGCCTACGGGGCCAACGCCATTGCCACCCTCTGCGGCATCCTGGCGGGGGTAATCGTTTACGCCATTTTGGTGGTCGCCCTGCGGATTCTGCGGGCGGAAGACCTGAAAACGGTGCCCCATGGGGCAANATTGGNAAAATTGTTGCATTTGCGCTAAAACGTGCGGAAAATTGGCAAAAAATATGGCCTCATACCAACTTTTTNCTNGAAATTTCTTGCNAAGGCGGGNAATCTATGGTAGATTTTCAATGTAAGCGCCGTTACGGCTGGGAGGATTTCCTGGAAATCATGCGGCTGCTCCGGGCGCCGGGGGGCTGCCCCTGGGATGCGGAGCAGACCCACGGGTCCATCCGCCGGAACTTCCTGGAGGAGACTTACGAGGCTCTGGACGCCATCGACCGGGACGACCCGGCAGGCATGTGCGAGGAGCTGGGAGACGTGCTGATGCAGGCGGCCTTCCACGCCCAGATCGAGGCGGAGCGGGGCCGGTTCACCATGGACGACGTTGTCGACGGCGTGTCCCAGAAGCTGGTGTACCGCCATCCCCACGTCTTCGGCACCGTGGAGGTGGCGGACAGCCGGGAGGTCCTGGTGAACTGGGAGGCCCTGAAACGGAAGGAGAAAGCCCAGTCCACCACCGCCGACGCCATCGAGTCCGTGCCCCACACCCTGCCCGCCCTCTGGCGGGCGGAGAAAATCGCCGGAAAGACCGCCAAAGCGGGCTTTGACTGGGCCAGCGCCCTCAGCGCCCTGGGGAAGCTGGAGGAGGAGGTCCGGGAGCTGCGGGAGGCCTTGGAGGCCGGCGCCGGAACGGACGAGCCCCACGGCGTCCGGGAGGAGCTGGGAGATCTGCTCTTCATCACCGCCAAGGTGGCCCAGATGTCCGGCGTGGACCCGGAGGACGCTTTGCACCGGGCCTGCGACAAGTTTGACGGGCGCTTCCGCCGGGTGGAGGCCATGGCGGACAAGCCTCTGGGCGAATATGCCGAGGCGGAGCTGGTGGAGCTCTGGAAATCCTCCAAAAAAGAGGAGTCTTAACACGCGTTTGCGTTAAGAATAGTAAGATACCAGAACACAAATGATTGCAGGAGGATACCATTCATGAACAAAGCAGAACTCATCAACGTTGTTTCCGCGGCCGCGGAGGTCTCCAAGAAAGACGCCGAGACCGTCATTACCGCTACGCTGGATGCCATCACTGACGCCCTGAAGGAGGGCGAAAAGGTCCAGCTGGTGGGCTTTGGCTCCTTTGAGGTTAAGAAGCGCGCCGCCCGCGTGGGCCGGAACCCCAAGACCAAGGAGCCCATCGAAATCCCCGCCTCCACCGTGCCCGTGTTCAAGGCCGGCAAAGTCCTGAAGGACATCGTGGGCGGCTGATTCGGTTAACGCCCTTTTTGAACAGCCGGCAGGCTTTGCCGGCTGTTTATTTTTCCGGAGAAAGGAGGGCGCGCTATGCGCCTGGACAAATATTTGAAGGTCTCCCGCCTTATCAAGCGGCGGACCGTGGCCAACGAGGCCTGCGACAACGGGCTGGTCTGCGTCAACGGCCGCCCCGCCCGGGCCTCTTACGAGGTGAAGGAAGGGGACCAAATCACGCTCCGCCTGGGGGCCCGGGAGGTGACGGTGGAAGTGCTGTCTGTCCAGGAGACGGTGCGGCAGGCCGACGCCGCCGCGCTTTACAGGCAGTTATCCTAGAACCCGGATTCCCAGCCGCCGAACCCGGTCCGGGCGGGTCTTTCCCCGCCCATCCGGCCGTTTCCCCCTATAAACGCAGGTTCTAATCCCGGCCCTCCCGCCATATTCTTTGGACAGGGAGGGACGAACCATGAACGATTACGCTTTGCCCCAAGCCGCCGCCCACCGCCTGGAGCTGGACGGGCGGGAAAGCCTGACCGTCTCCGGCGTGGAGGACGTGGAGCGCTTTGACGAGACCGGCATCGTCATGTCCACCGCCGCGGGAACCCTGGTCGTCACGGGGGAAGACCTTCATATCGGAAAGCTGTCTCTGGACGGAGGCGAGCTTCACGTGGACGGGAGGATCGACTCCCTGACCTATGAGGACCAGGGCTCCGGCCGGGGAGGCTTCCTGGGCCGCCTGTTCGGTTGAGCATGGAAAGCCGGGCGGCCCAGCAGCTGCTGGTGTTCGGGCAGTCCATTCTCCTGGGGCTGTCCGCCGGGCTGCTGTATGATCTGCTGCGCCCCTTCCGGGTGNGGGCTCCCCGGGCCACCGCCCTTTTGGACGGGGCCTACTGCCTGGCGGTGGGCGGGGCCATGTTCCTCTTCCTGCTGCGCCGGGCCGAGGGCCAGCTCCGGGGATTTGTAATCCTGGGAGCCCTGGGGGGCGCGGTCTTGTTTTTCTGCGCTTTTTCGGAGCTTCTGCGCCCCCTGTGGGCTTTTTGGGCGGATACGCTGGCCTTTTTGTGGCGTCTTTTGTGCCTGCCTCTGCGGTGGGCCGGAAATTTTTATAAAAAAACGCTCCGCCGCGGAAAAAACCTCTTTTATTTTTGGCGCAAATGCTTTACAATAAGGAAAAGTGGGTATGGGCCCGGGAAAGGAGAGCGCAGACATGGCAAAGCAGCGAAAAACGCCGAAGGCGGTAAAGCTCCGCACGGGCCTTCTGACCAAGCTGTTAATCGTAATTCTGCTGGCCGCGCTGGTCTGCGAGGTGTACGCCCTGCGGGAGCAGGTCGCGGACGCCGAGACGGAAAAGGCGCGGGTAGCCGCCGAGGTGGAGGGCAAGCGCCAGGAGAACGACGCCCTGGCGGCGGACATCGAGGAGGGCTGCACGCCTGAGAAGATGCAGGAGATCGCCCGCCGGGAGCTGGGCTGGCTTTTGCCCGGGGAGTACGTCTTTGACGTGGGCAGCTGACTGGGCCCCGCTTTACCACGCGAATCAAGGGAAGGAGAAACTAGAAACCGTATGGAGCCTCAGGTTGGGAGCATTCTGGAAGGCAAAGTCACCAGCATCATGAAATTCGGCGCCTTCGTGGCGTTGGAAGGAGGCGGCTCCGGGCTGGTACATATCTCGGAGATTGCCAACACCTTTGTGGAGGACGTACACGACCACCTCCAGACGGGGCAGGCCGTAAAGGTCCTTGTCCTGTCTGCGGAGAACGGGCGGGTAAACCTCTCGATTAAAAAGGCCCTGCCTCAGCAGGAGCGGCGGGCCCCCCGTCCCCCCAGGCCCGCCGCTCCTGCTGAGGCAGGGCCTTTTTACTCGAGAGGTTTACCCGCCCGTTC
>NZ_CAJMXG010000047.1:0-16123 GCF_905219725.1 Oscillibacter sp. CU971 | reverse complement strand
ACCCGAGGCTCCGCTGCTCCCGCCGGAGCCTCCGAAGCCCTTCTCAGCGCCCCAGGCCCCGGCGGCCCCCGCCGCTGGAAACGCCCCTGCCAGAGCGGTGGACGGCGGCTGGTGGCGGACCCNGGCGGAGAACTGCAAGAACCGCCTCTCCCCCATGTACCGGCCCTTCCTGGGCATGTGCTCCGGCTTTTTGGAGGGGGACCTGCTGACGGTCTGCGCCCCGGACGACCTGACCCTGGGCCGCCTGGACAACGACCGGGTCCGGGAGATCCTGGAGCAGGAGGCGGAGGCCCTCACCGGCAGCCCGGTGCGGCTCATACTCCGCACCGGGGAGGCCCCGAAGTCCTCCCCGGAGGAGAACCTGAAAAATCTGGTGGCCTTTGGCCGGCAGTTTGACAACATTGAAATCACAGAATAAAGGAGAAGATCACCATGGGATACAGCGCCCGCCGCGGATTCACCAGNGGCAATATGAAAGCCACCGGCGCCCAGCGCCAGGCTGCCGTCCAGCAGCAGATCGCCCAGATGCAGGAGGCCATGAACGCCGCCCAGACGGAGGTGGAAAACCGCTCCTTCACCGCCAGCGTGGGCGGCGGGGCTGTGGAGGCCGTGGCCAGCGGCAAGAAGGAATTGACCTCCCTCACCATCAAGCCCGAGGCGGTGGACCCGGAGGACGTGGAGATGCTTCAGGATCTGGTGGTCNCCGCCGTCAACGAGGCCCTGCGCCAGGCCGGGGACGCCATGGACAAGGCCATGGACAGCATCACCGGCGGNCTGAACCTGGGGGGCCTGGGACTTTGAGCGGGAAGGACGGGGCCGTGACGGCTCCGTCCTTTTTTAAGGAGGTTTTATGAAACGAGTGAAACGCCTTTGGGCGGCAGTCCTGGCTCTGGTCCTGCTGGCGGGCTGCGCCCCCGGACGGACGGAACCCCTGCCCTATCCGGAGCCCGCCGCCTCCGAGCCGGGGAAGACCATCGCCTATGTCCCCCTGGACGACCGACCGGACAACGTGGAGCGGGTGGTGTATCTGGCGGAATCGCTGGGGTATGCCCTGGCGATGCCGGAGAAGGTCCTGTACCGCACGGCCCTGGACGGCCAGCCGAAAAACTTTGACAGCCTCCAGCGGGGAGAACCCTGGAGCCTTTACACCTGGGTGCTGGAGCAGGAGGCGGCGGGGTGCGACCGCTATATTCTCTCTCTGGATCAGCTCCACTCCGGGGGGCTGGTGGCTTCCCGGTCTATGACCGGNTACGACATCGAGCTNCCNGGCGGCGGGNNCNNNCAGGTGCACTCCATGCTGGAGCAGCTTTTGACGGCCCTCTCCNCCGACGANAACAATNTCGTCTGGCTGCTGGATTCCGTCATGCGGCTGGCCCCCACCGTGGGCTATGAGGGCGGAACCCTGGAAGACTACAATGCCATCCGGGCTTTCGGCACGCTGCCCCGAAGGACACTGGAGGGGGACGCTCTGAATCTGGAGGCCATTGGTGAGAGTTACTGGTGGGGACCCAATGGGGAAAGCCTCCGTTCGCAGACAAAGGAGGACGGCACCTATGAGACCGCCCTCCGGCACGTGCGGTCCCGGGGGCGGAAAATGACGCTCTCTTATGTGGTGCAGGATACGCTGANCAAACCCGGTTNNNAAAACTTCCNGCTGTTAANCGGCATCGACGACTCGTCCTTAGAGGACTGCATCCAAAAGAACGAAATCGCTTTTCTCCGGCAGGGTCTTCGGACCGGGGAGGACGGGCGGCAATGGGACTGGCTCCTCTCCGGGGTGGACGATCTGGCCTTCAAGGCCGTGGCCCGGCTGTATCTGGACGAGACGGGCTGGACGGGGGCGCGGACGGCGGTCACTTACCTCGGCGGAACGGAGGACCGGCCCGCCTGTGAGTACGACTTCCAGCCCCTGACGGAAATCATGGAAGAACACCTGGCCTTCTTCGATTTGCGGGAGGCCGACACTGCGGAGCTGCAAATTCTGGTACTGACCCAACCGGAGGACCCGGACCAAATGAACGCTTACCGCAAACATCTCATAGAGGCCCTGCGGGACTACAGGAAGGCCCGGCGGCCCGCCATCCTCATCGACGCCAGCAACGGGACCTATGGCACGGCAGTCTATGAGGCGCTGACCAGGGACACGGAACTGGGATACCTCACCGCCTACTCCGGGATGCTGGACATGGCCATCGTCACCGGCACCGCCCTGAGCCACGGCGTTGCCCGGTACGCCGTTTTAAAAAACGGGGGCGGCACCGACGCCTGTGACCGGGCCTGGGCCCGTACTTTGGCGGACAGCATCCTGAAGGACTTCTGCTACAAGGGCGTGGTGCGGAACGAACTGCTCGGCTATATCCGAAACGACCTGGGCGGGGACCCCAACAACTTCTGGGCCCCGGACCTGGACCGGAAGGACCTGCTCCAGCGCCTGGAAGAAGGTATGAAAAAAGAGACTTCCGCCGCAATCAAAAACCTGGAGCGGAGCCGTCTTATCACGTCGCTGGAACCCTATGCGGAAAAAAACTGGGGCGGCATCGCCCTGGAGAACTACCGCTTCCCCTGGGACCGGGCCTTTGAGATCGGCATGGACATCCGGCTGGGGGAATTCCAGTGAAGGCCCCAAAGAGCGCAAAAAGCCCGCCGTCCGCNGACGGCGGGCTTTTTATAATCCCGCAGGAAACCGTACTTTACAGCTGCTTCACCGTGTAATACACCGCCAGGGNAAAGACCACAACGNCCAAGNNCCACATGGCGTAGTACGCCACGGCGGCGCTGAACAGCCCCAGCACCACCGCCGCGGCGGAAAGCCCGGTGGCGGCGTAAATGGGCAGCAGATCCGCGTCCGGGGGAAGCAGATTCCCAAGCTTCTTGTTTTTCGNCAGNTAGCACAGTCCCGCCAGCAGCAGCACGTACACCACCGCCAGCGCCTTCACAGGCAGGCCCAGCGTCANGNGATTGAAGAGGCGGCGGCACATCCACAAAAGGATCAGGGTTCCGCTCAGGGCCGTCATGGCCACGGAGCACTCCCGGTCGTAGAAGGCCCAAATGACCGTCAGAACCATGGTCACCGGCACCACCACGCTGAGAAGCGTCACGGCAGACTCGAAATACAGGCGGATGAGCATACTGCCGCCGCCGAAGAACACACCCAGGCCGATCAGGCNCCAGCCGATGCGGCGCTTGNNNTGGTCGGCCTTCCNAAGTACGCNTNANNCCACNCCCNGNACNAGCGCCGCCGCCCCCAGGCCCGCGAAAATCAGCAGCCGGTTATGCCAGGGCAAGGCCTCGGTCACCACGTCGCCGTGGATGTAATACCTGCGCAGAACCAAAAGGTATACCTCCGCCAGACAGGCCGCAAGAAAGAAGATGGTCGCGCCATACAGGGCATTATCCCGCTTCTGGGGCTTTCCGTTCGGATTCTTTGCCATTTATCAAGACCTCCAAGGTGTTTTTTCTTTCAAAAATACCCGGCGGAAACGCTCTCCGCCGACATGCTTAAATAGTATAGCAGACTTTTCTTCCTTTTGCAAGGCCCTTCCCGCCAGGTTTTNTNTTTTTTCGCCTAACTTTNNCTTTTTCNTTGAGAAGCGGCCCCGGCCGTGCTATACTATCNATATNGAAATNNCNATNAGANGGATAAAGAGGTTTANTATGAAACGACTCACCGCATATGTTTTACTGACGGTCCTGTTCCTCTCGGGCTGCGGCNCGCANATGAGNCCGGACGAGGCCCAGGAGAGCATCCAGGTCATCGCCATGGACACCGCCATGCTCATCACCACCTACGGGGAGCGCTCCCCCGCCGCCGCCTACGCCTGCGAGGACGTCATACGGGACCTGGAGGCCAAGCTCTCCCGGACCGTGGAGGACAGCGAAGTCTCCCGCCTCAACGCCGCCGGGGGGGATGCTGTGGAGATTGNCTGGGATGCCTNTTCCCTTTTGGAGCGGGCCGCCGCTTACAGCTCCTCCACCGGTGGGGCCTTCGATATCACGGTGGCCCCGGTGGTCTCCGCCTGGGGCTTCACGGAGGACAGCTTCCGCGTCCCCTCTCAAGCGGAGCTGGACCGGCTTCTCCCCCTGGTAGACAGTTCCCAGGTCTCNGTTACGCCCTCCCTTGATTCCAACGGGGACGGACCCAAGGCCATGGTCACCCTGGGTCCCGGCCAGGCCATCGACCTGGGGGGCCTGGCCAAGGGCTACGCCGCCGACAAAATCGTGGGGGTCCTTCGGGAACACGACGTGCCCCGGGCCAACATCAACCTGGGCGGCAACGTGCTGGCCTATGGCGGCCGGCCCGACGGCACCCCTTGGCGGGTGGCCATTCAGGATCCGGCCCGGGTGGGCGAGCAGGACGCCTTCGCCGGAGTGCTGGCGCTGACGGATTCCTTTGCCGTCACCTCCGGGGGCTACCAGCGGTATNTCGAACAGGATGGGAAAACCTATCATCATATTATCGACCCCGCCACGGGATACCCGGCGGACAGCGGCCTGACCTCCGTCACCGTTGTCGCCGCCCTTGCAGAGGGGGACGGCAGCGGCTTCCCCGGCACCATGTGCGACGCCTATTCTACCGCCCTCTTTATCATGGGGGAGGAACGGGNTCTGGCCTNCTGGCGGGACGAAATGATGTGGGGCGAAGAGGGCTGTCCTTTTGACCTGGTGCTGGTGACAGAGGACGGCCGGGTTGTCGTCACGGAGGGGCTGGCGGACCGCTTCACCCTGGACGAGAGCAGCGGGTATACCCTTGAGGTGGTCTCCCCATGAGGCCGTCCCCCAAGCTCCACCCCACGGCCTGGGACGCACTGGTAGTCCTCTGCGTGGCGGCGCTGGCCGTCGCCCTGGCCCTGTTCCAGTGGCGGGGCGGAACCTCCCAAGGGCTGACGGCGGTGGTTTCCGTGGACGGTACGGAAATCNACCGGGTTTCTCTGGAGGACGCCGCCGGAGAGAAAACCTATCAGGCCGGGGCTTACACCCTGACGGTGGAATACGCCGCCGGAAGCGCCCGGGTGCGGACCTCTAAATGCCCTACCCAGGACTGCGTTCACACCGGGGTTGTGTCTCGGGGCGGGCAGAGCATTGTCTGCCTCCCCGCCCGGATCGTCATTCGCCTGGAGGGCGGCGCGCCGGCCCCGGACGCGGTGGACGCGGTCTTAGGTTAGGAGGCGCGGGATGAAGCTGACAACAAAACAACNGACCCTCTGCGCCCTGCTGACGGCTATGGCCCTGGCGCTGAGCTATCTGGAAAATCTCTTTCCCCTCTCCCTGGCCATCCCCGTTCCCGGCGTGAAGCTGGGCCTTGCCAACATCGTCACGGTGTTCGCGCTCTACGCCCTGGGGCCGGGGGAGGCGCTTTTGATTCTGCTGGCCCGGTGCTTTCTGGGCGCCCTTTTTGCCGGGAACATGAACGCTCTTGTCTTCTCCCTGCTGGGGGCCTTAAGCGCCCTGGGGACCATGGTCCTCNTCTCCCGGCGGCGGGCGCTTTCCATTTACGGCGTATCCGTAGGCGGCGCGGCGGCCCANAACTGCGGGCAAATCGCCGCCGCCCTGCTGACCCTGGGCAGTACCGCTCCCCTCTATTATCTGCCCGTTTTGCTGGCGGTATCCCTGCTTACCGGCGGACTGACCGGGCTGGCCTCCGCCTGCCTGTTCCGGGGACTCCGGCACACCGACTTGATGAAAGGCTGACGCGTATGGACAAGAAGGACAAAAAGGACGAAATCATCCTCCAGCAGCTGGAGGTCATCCAGACCCTGACGGAGCACAACCTCCGCCGGATGGGAACGGATTTCTGGGGCTCCCCTCTGACCCCAGAGGTCAAAACGCCGGAGGCCCCATCCCAGGATGCCCCCAAATCCCCGGCCTCCTCCCAAGGGAAGCCCGACGCCCCGGAGGCCCCCCAGACCGCAGGCGCGCGTACCGAGCCCCAGGAGGAGGCTCCTCCGCCGGAGAAGCTGGAGGATCTGCAAAAGGAGCTGGACGGCTACATCGGCCTTGCCGCCGTAAAAAAGGAGGTCCGAAACCTTATTGATTTGGTAAAGGTCCACCAGCTCCGGGAGAAAAACGGACTGCCGGTGACGGAGCTGTCCCTCCACATGGTCTTCTCCGGCAGTCCCGGCACCGGAAAAACCACCATCGCCCGGCTGATGGCCCGGATCTTCCACTCCCTGGGCATCCTCTCCAAGGGGCAGCTGGTGGAGGTGGACCGGGCCGGGCTGGTGGCGGGCTACGTGGGCCAGACGGCGCTGAAGACCAGAAAGGCCGTGGAAAAGGCCCTGGGGGGCGTGCTGTTCATCGACGAGGCCTATGCCCTGAACGGCTCCTCGGGGAACGACTTCGGCCAGGAGGCCATCGACACCATCCTCAAGGCCATGGAGGACCACCGGGACGACCTGGTGGTCATCGCCGCCGGATACGACGATNTGATGGATCGCTTTATTCACTCCAACCCCGGTCTGGAATCCCGCTTCAACCGCTTTTTGCACTTCGAGGACTACACGCCGGAGGAGCTGCTGGCCATCTNCAAGATGCGCTGTGAGAAGGGCTGCTATGAGCTGGAGGAGGACGCCGAGGGTTTTGTCCGGGACTTCCTCCGGGAGGAGAACCGGGACCCGGAGTCCTTCGGCAACGCCCGGGGGGTGCGGAATGTCTTTGAGCGGATCTTAGTCTGCCAGGCCAGCCGCCTGGCGGGACAGGAAACCGTTACCCGGGAGGACCTTATGCGTCTGACGGCGGCGGACGTGGAGGCCGCGCGGGACGGAGAACACCTTGACCCCCTTGGAGGCCTATGATGAAAAATCTTCTCTGCCTGCTGCTGGCCCTGGCCCTGTGCTCCGGGCCGGCGGCCTCGGCGGTAAAGTGGGCGTCTCCCGCTTCCGCCCATCCAGCGGTGCATTATGACGACATGCTCCCCGTCACCGCCTTCGACGAGACGGCCCTGCTCTCCGCCCTGAAGGAATTGGAAAGCACCTGTTCCCGCCACAGCCGGGACCGGGGAAGCCGGGAGACCCGCCGCCGGGTCCAGGCCCTCTATGAACAGATCCTGGAGGAGACGGACCTGCTGGCCACCCTGGCCAACCTCAGCGCCATCCAGTACGACGCCGGCGGCGGAGCTCCGGAGGAGGCGGCGCTGTACCTGGAGCTCTCCGCCCAGNAGNCCCGGCTTANCAGCCGCTGCTATCAGGCCCTGGCCGTAATGGCCGCCTCTCCCTACGGCGATATCCTGGACGCGGACGCCGGGGAGGGTGCGGCGGACAGCCTCATGGGCTACCGGGGACTGACGGAGGAGGAAGCCGCCCTCTACGAGGAGGAGGACCGGCTGATCCAGACCTACGACCAGATTATGGAACAGGGCGTTCCCGTCCTGGCGGAGGGCCGTATCTGGACGGCGGAGTCTCTGGAGTCCGCCGGGGTGGACGGGGAGACCTATGAGGCCGTCAGCCAGGCCCTGGCGGAAGAGCGGTACCGGGCCGCCGGGGAGGTTTACCTCCAACTGGTCCGCCTGCGGGCGGAGCAGGCCCAGGGGGCGGGCTATGACGATTACGCCGAATACGCCTACGAGGCCCTCTACACCCGGGACTACGGTCTGGAGGACGCCGCGGACCTCCACCGGCTGGCAAAGCGGTACATCCTCCCCCTCCAGCTGCGTCTGCTGGAGGAAACCAGCGAACAGGAGCTCCGGGCCCTCAGCGTGCGGAGCCGCATGGACGGCGAGGAGGTGCTGGATGCCATTCAGCCCTTCGCGGAGGGCTTTGACCGGGAGATGGGAGAGACCTTCCGCTTCCTGCGGGACCACCACCTCTACGACATCGAGTACGGCGAGGCCAAGCTGCCCACCGGCTACACCGTGGCCCTGCCCGCCTACGGCAGCGCGTTTATTTTCAACAGCCCTTACGGCGACTATCAGGATCTCAGCGACACGGTGCATGAGTTCGGCCACTTCTTCGAGACCTTCCACTGTGCCCAGCACGACCTTTGGACGGACTTCAACATCGACGTGGGAGAAATTCACTCTCAGGCTTTGGAGCTGATCTTTGCCGGGCAGGCGGAGGAGCTCNNCGGAGAGCGGTACGGAGAAGCCTACCGGAACGCGGTGCTCTACAACATTCTGGATTCCATTTTGGACGGCTGTCTTTACGACGAGTTTCAAACGGCGGCCTACCAAAACCCGGAGATGACCGCAGAGGAGCTGAACCGGCTTTTCAAGGCTTTGTCGGAGGACTACGGCTATTCCTACGGCCCCGGCGTGGACGCGGACCCCGCCTGGGTGGAGAACGCCCACAACTTCCAAAATCCCCTGTACTTCATCAGCTACGCCACCTCCGCCCTCTCCGCCCTGGACCTGTGGTTTCTCTACCTGGACCGTCCCCGGGAGGCCAAGGAAACCTACCTGGAGCTCTCCGCCCTGTCCCTCTCCATGCCTTACATGGCGGCTGTGGAGGAGGCGGGTCTCCGGGACATCTTCGAGCCGGAGACCGTCCCCGCCCTGTCGGAGACGCTGGAGGAGTATCTGGACGGCAGGCCCATCTCTTACGGCGAACAGCAGGGCGGCACGGCGGGGCGCTTTGAGGAAATTCTCCTGATTCTCTGCTTTGTTCTTGTAGCCCTGGGGGCTGTGCTCCGCCTCCGGCGCGCCCAGCGGCAGCGGGCAGAGCGCCGCCGCCGGGACGCCAACGACCCCTGGCCTTCCCAGGAGAGGCGGGAGACCTTCCGCCGGAGCGGGCCGGACCCCTGGTCCGGTCAAGATAAAAAGCCCCCTTGGGAGCTGTAGCTTTACGGGACCGCCTGTTTCAGGCGGTCCCTTTTTTGAAGAATTTTCCCCGCCTGTTTCGTTTTAACATTTAGGGCTTGACTTTGGCTGGCCTCTGGTGTATCATTGTATTATTGAACTAGTGAAATGGAGGGCGATTTTTATGAAACCTTGGAGCAATCTTTTTTGGCGGGCCGCAGGGCTGTGCCTCGTGGCGCTGCTGGTGGTCCCGGCTCTGGCGGCGGAGCCGCTGAGCGCCGGGCAGCGGCAGGAGGACCTGGACTTTCTCTATGAGACGGTCCTGGTGGAACACCACCCGGACGCCTTCGCCAACACGCCGGAGGCGGAATTTTTAGAGGTGAAGGCAGAGATCGAGGGGCGGCTGGCGGCGGAGACGGATACGGAGTTTCTGCTGGACCTGATGCGCCTGACGGCCCTGGTGGGGGATTCCCACACCAGCGTGTCCTTGGGAGGCCTGGCGGATTTCCGGGGCTATCCCTTCTCCCTGGTCCGGCGGGGGGAGAGCTGGTATCTCTCCGCCGCGGCCCCGGAGGACGAGGACCTGCTGTGCCAGGAGGTCACGCTTCTGGCGGGAAAGCCGGTGGAGGAGGTCATCGAGGCTTACGGAACCCTGTTTGCCTCCGACAACCCGGTGCACCTCCGCCGGTCCTTCCGGCAGGCCTGCAACGTGGCGGACATTTATGAATACCTGGGCCTTGTAGAGGCCGGGAAGCCCCTGACCGTCACGCTGAAAGGCGGGAAGGCCCTCAGCCTGGCGCCTGTGGGCATGAAGGAGATGAACAAGCTGGAGATCGTGCGCATCTCCGACAAAATCAAGGGCCAGCCGGAGACGGCGGCGGCGGACGCCTACTACTTCGCCAAGCCCCTGACGGAAGACGCGTACTACATTCAGTACAACACCTGCCGGGAGGCGGAGGACCTTCCCATGGAGGATTTCGCCGCCCTGGTGGCAAAGGATTTGAAAGCGGGGGACTACAGCCGGGTCCTGCTGGACCTGCGGAACAACGGCGGCGGGTCCGACGGGGTGATCTGGCCCCTGTTTGAGGTCCTGCGGGAGGCCATGGACGGCGGGGCGAAGCTGGTGGGCCTCATCGGGGAGGCCACTTTCTCCTCCGCCCTCATCAACGCCGTGGAAATTCAGGAGATGGGCGGCGTGCTGGCCGGAGAGCCCGCCGGGGGCAGCGTCTGCCACTTCGGCGCGGTACAGACCTTCTCCCTGCCGAATTCCAAGGTCCGGGGCCAGCTCTCCAGCAAGTACCTGGATTTGAACACTCTGCTGGACGCGGCGGCGGGAAGGGGCGTGGTGGCCCTGGAGCCGGACGTTTTGGTGTACCAAACCCTGGAGGACACGCTGAAGGGCAAGGACACCCTGGCGGACTGGTGCCTTGCCGCCCCGGATCAGAAGCTGGTCCCCGCTGTCCACGACAACGCGCCCCTGACCCGGGGACGGTTCATCGGCCAGCTTTATGAGGCGGCAGGAAGCCCGGATGTGGAAATCGGGGAGGAGCTTCCTTTCAAAGACAGCTTCGGCATTGAATGGTACCTCCCTGCCATGGCCTGGGCCAAGGAGCAGGGCATCGCCAAGGGCGGCGCGGAGGGAACCTTCTCCGCCTCCAGGCCCCTGACCTGGAAAGAAGCCGCCGTATTCCTGGGCCGGACGGCGGAGGCGCTGGACCTGAAACCGGACCCGGCGGCAAAGCGGATGGGCCCCGTCCCGGCGGCGCTGGGCGGAAGCCAGGACGCGGTGACCCNGGCCTGGGACCTGGGGCTGCTTCCGGCGGAAGCGGACTTCACCGGAGGGCTCACCCGGAGCCAGGGAGAGAATCTGGCGGAGGCTCTGAAAGCCCTGACCGCTTGAGAACAGAGGCGGAAAACGGCCCAACCTGGACAGCCCCCAAAGAAAGAGGACCACGGGCAAAGCCCGTGGTCCTCTCTTGTTGAAAATTCTACCGACGCCCGTCCCCCGTCCCCCCGCAGGGAGTGGGGGTTGCTCAAGGGGGAGCCTGCTCCCCCTTGAAAAGAGGCGGAGCAAGGGAGCGGGCGCAGTTCTCGCCAGAGGCCGCAGGCCGGCGGCGGGAACGGAGCTTAGCGGACTTTGCGACGCCTCAGGCGTACATTTCCTTCAGCTTCAGCAGGTGCTGATAGCGGTCCATGGCCGCCTTCTCGTNGCGCTGGANCAGCTCGCTGGCCCGGTCGGGGAACTCGCGGGTCAGGCGGCTGTAACGGGCCTCGTTCATCAGGAACTCCTGATACCCGCCGGCGGGCTCCTTGGAATCCAGGGTGAACTTGGCGCCTTCGGCGGCGGGGTTGAAGCGGAACANGTTCCAGTAGCCGCACTCCACGGCCTTCTTCNTTTCCGCCTGGCAGTTCATCATGCCGCCCTTGATGCTGTGCATCTCGCAGGGGGAGTAGGCGATGATCAGGGACGGGCCGGGATAGGCCTCGGCCTCCTGGATGGCCTTGAGGGTCTGGGCGGGGTTGGCGCCCATGGCCACCTGGGCCACGTAGATATAGCCGTAGCTCATGGCGATTTCCGCCAGGGACTTTTTCTTGATCTCCTTACCGGCGGCGGCGAACTGGGCCACCTGGCCGATGTTGGAGGCCTTGGAGGCCTGGCCGCCGGTGTTGGAGTAGACCTCGGTGTCGAAGACAAAGATGTTGACGTCGTTTCCGGAGGCCAGGACGTGGTCCACGCCGCCGAAGCCGATGTCATAGGCCCAGCCGTCGCCGCCGAAGATCCACAGGGACTTCTTGGAGAGGTACTCCTTGTCCTTGAGAATCTCCAGGCAGAGCTTGCAGGCGTCACAGTCACAGTGCTTCGCGCCGCTGTCCTTGAGCTCCTTGGCGTGGGCNTGGAACTGGGGCAGCTGGTCGCCGAAGACCTTGGCCGCGTCGGGGCTGCTGGTGAAGGCCACGATATCGTCCACGGTCATGACGCTCTCTTCCAGGAGCTTCACATATTCCTTGGTGGCTTCCGCGTTGGCCTTGCCGTCTTCCATGGTGTCCAGCCACTTCTGGGCGGCGTNCTTCAGGCCCTGATAGGCGTGAGGCACCGCGATCAGCTGCTTGGTCAGGTCCGCCAGACGGTCGCGGATGGCCTTCTGACCCAGATACATGCCCAGGCCGTGCTCGGCGTTGTCCTCGAACAGGGAGTTGGACCAGGCGGGGCCGNGGCCGTCCGCGTTGGTGCAGTAGGGAGAGGTAGCNGCAGGACCGCCCCAGATGGAGGAGCAGCCGGTNGCGTTGGAGATATACATCCGGTCACCGAAGAGCTGGGTGACGAGACGGGCATAGCTGGTCTCGGCGCAGCCGGCGCAGGAGCCGGAGAACTCGAGGAGGGGCTTGTGGAACTGGCTGCCGGGCACCGTNTTGTCCTGNAGATCCTTCTTCTCGGTNACCNCGGCCACGCAGTAGTTGGAGACCTCCTGCTGCTTGGCCTCCTGCTCCTGGGCNACCATCTTCAGGGCCTTCTCGCCCTTGCGGCCCGGGCAGACGCCCACGCACACGCCGCAGCCCATGCAGTCCAGGGGAGACACGGCGATGGTAAACTTGTAGCCCTTGCCCTTTCCGGTTTTGTCGATGACCTTGGCGGCGGCGGGGAGCTTGGCGGCTTCCTCCTCCGTCATGGCGAAGGGACGGATGGTGGCATGGGGGCAGACATAGGCGCACTGGTTGCACTGGATGCAGTTCTCGGGCATCCAGGTGGGAACGGAGACGGCCACGCCGCGCTTTTCATAGGCGGCGGCGCCCAGCTCGAACTGGCCGTCGGCGTGCTTGACGAAGGCGGAGACGGGGAGGCTGTCGCCGTCCATCTTGCCCACGGGGTTCAGGATGGTCTTGACCTGCTCCACCAGCTCCGGCTTGCCGGTCAGCGTGGTGGTGTCGGGGGTATCCTGAGCGTCGGCCCAGTCGGCGGGAACCTCGAACTTCTTATAAGCCGTGGCTCCGGCGTCGATGGCCTTGTNGTTCATATCCACCACGTCCTGGCCCTTTTTCNGGTAGGAGTGGGTGGCGGCGTCCTTCATATACTGGATGGCCTCGGCCTCGGGCATGACCTTCGCCAGGGAGAAGAAGGCGGACTGAAGGATGGTGTTGGTCCGCTTGCCAATGCCGATTTCTTTCGCCAGGTCGATGGCGTTGATGGTGTAGACCTGGATGTTATTTTGGGCGATATACCGTTTCGCCACGGCGGGCATGTGCTTGTTGACTTCCTCGTCGCTCCACTGGCAGTTGATCAGGAAGGTGCCGCCGGGCTTCACGTCCCGGACCATGGGGAAGGCCTTGACGATATAGGCGGGCACATGGCAGGCCACGAAGTCGGCCTTGTTGATATAATAAGGACCACGGATGGGCTGATCGCCGAAGCGCAGGTGGCTGACGGTGACGCCGCCGGTTTTCTTGGAGTCGTACTGGAAGTAGGCCTGGACGTATTTGTCCGTGTGGNCGCCGATGATCTTGATGGAGTTTTTGTTGGCGCCCACGGTTCCGTCGCCGCCGAGACCCCAGAATTTGCACTCGATGGTGCCCTCCGCCGCGGTGTTGGGGGCGGGCTTCTCCTCCAGGCTCAGGTGGGTCACGTCGTCCACGATGCCGNTGGTGNANTGNCGCTTGGGCTCCGCCTTGGTCAGCTCCTCATAGACGGCGAAGACGCTGCGGGGCGGGGTGTCCTTGCTGCCCAGGCCATAGCGGCCGCCGATGACGGTGATGTCCGTCNGGCCGNCGTTGGCGAGAGANGCCACCACGTCCACGTACAGGGGCTCGCCCAGGGAGCCGGGCTCCTTGGTGCGGTCCAGCACGGCGATCTTCTTGCAGGTGGCGGGGATGGCGGAAATCAGCTTGTCGGCGCGCCAGGGGCGGTACAGACGGACCTTGATAAGGCCCACCTTTTCGCCGTGGGCGTTCATATAGTCGATGACTTCCTCGGCCACGTCACAGATGGAGCCCATGGCGATGATGACCCGATCCGCGTCGGGAGCGCCGTAGTAGTTGAAGAGCTGGTAGTCAGTGCCCAGCTTCTCGTTGACCTTGCCCATATACTTTTCGACGACGTCGGGCAGGGCGTCGTAATAGGGGTTGCAGGCCTCGCGGTGCTGGAAGAAGATGTCGCCGTTCTCGTGAGAGCCCCGCATGTTGGGCCGCTCGGGGTTCAGCGCGTGCTTGCGGAAGGCGTCCACGGCGTCCATGTCGCACATTTCCTTCAGGTCGTCGTAATCCCACACGGCGACCTTCTGAATCTCGTGGGAGGTGCGGAAGCCGTCGAAGAAGTTCACGAAGGGAACCCGGCCCTCAATGGAGGCCAGATGGGCCACGGGACCCAGGTCCATGACCTCCTGGACGTTGCCCTCGCAGAGCATGGCGAAGCCCGTCTGGCGGCAGGCCATGACGTCGNAGTGGTCGCCGAAGATGTTCAGCGCGTGGCTGGACACGGTACGGGCGGACACATGGAACACGCAGGGCAGCAGCTCGCCGGCGATCTTGTACATGTTGGGGATCATCAGCAGCAGGCCCTGAGAGGCGGTGTAGGTGGTGGTCATCNCGCCGGTGGCCAGNGAGCCGTGGACGGTGCCGGAGGCGCCGGCCTCGGACTGCATCTCGCAGACCTTCACGGTGGTGCCGAAGATGTTTTTCTGACCGGCGGCGGACCACTGGTCGACCAAGTCTGCCATGGGCGAAGACGGGGTGATGGGGTAAATGCCCGCCACCTCGGTAAACGCGTAGCTGACATATGCCGCCGCGTTGTTGCCGTCCATGGACTTGAACTTTCTTGCCATANACTTANCTCCTGTAAATTTGCCGCCCGGGGACGGCAATCTCTCCAAGACAGGGGACCGAAGCATTCTCTTGCCGGACCCCATGCGGTTCCATTATAACACGGCTGTTTCCCGGTGTAAACCGCCGCTTTGTTATTTTTTGCACAAATTTTCCCAGGGATTCTTGGCGGGCAAACGATTCNGCNTACCAGACGAATACCGCGTGGAGAAAGAAATTCACCAGCAGGGTCAGTACAATCCCCGCCGCCGTCCCCGCGCCAATCAGCCACCACTTAAAAATCCGCTTCGCCTTGTTCACGTCCTGGTAAATGGAGTCCAGCTTTTCGCTGTTCCAATTCTTTTCCCGGACCTCCTGCACATCCACATCCCGAACCAGCGCGTCCAGCGTCAAGCCGAAGTAATCACTCAGAAGCACTAATCGCTGGAAGTCGGGATAAGACTGGGNGGACTCCCATTTGGATACTGTCTGCCGGGATACATGCAGCTCTGCTCCCAGTTCCTCTTGGGACAAGCCCCTGCTTTTCCGCAGGTCAATCAGTTTTTCGTTGAAATTCATGTTGCAGTCCTCCTTATATTGACGGGCCGTTCAGGCCGGGACCAGCATCTCNCGTTTCAAAACGTTCCGCAACCAACTTCTGTTGGAATTTTGTCAACTTCACTTAACATCAACACAATTTCTCCCGTTCTCCCAGCGGAAAATTCCCGTCCTCCTCATTCTCCGCTTTCCATTTCCCCCAATCTGTGGTATCATGATCCCACAGAAACACAGCGGCGCTCCGCCGCTCCGCTTGCGGGAGGTAAGTCTTATGGTGGTCACGGTGCGTTCCCTTGGCTTAAACGGCGTCTCCGGCTACGAGGTCAGCGCCGAGTGCTTTCTCTCCGGCGGGCTCCCCGCCTTCGACGTGGTGGGCCTGCCGGACGCCGCCGTGCGGGAGGCCCGGGAGCGGGTCCGGGCGGCGGTGAAGAACTGCGGGGCCAAGTTCCCCGTCAGCCGCATCACCGTAAACCTGGCCCCGGCGGGGCAGAAGAAGGCGGGGACCCTCTACGACCTGCCCATCTTCGTGGGCCTCCTGGCGGCAAANGGCGACTTGCCGGAGCCCCCGGCGGACGCGGCGTTTGTGGGGGAGCTGTCCCTGTCCGGGACCCTGCGGAGTGTGGCGGGGGTTCTCCCCATGGCCCTGTCGGCGGAGCGGGCGGGGGTGCGGCAGCTCTTCGTCCCGGCGGGCAACGCCGCCGAGGCGACGCTTGCCGGGGGGCTGACGGTCTACGGCGTGGAGGATGTGGCGTCCCTGACGGCCCACCTCCGGGGGGAGAAGCCCCTCTCCCCCGCCCCGGCCTGGACGCCGGGAGAGGACGAGGCTGGCCTTTTGGACCTCCGGGACGTGATGGGCCAGGAGAACGTGAAGCGGGCCCTGGAAATCGCCGCCGCCGGGGGGCACAACCTTTTGATGATCGGCTCTCCCGGGGCGGGGAAATCCATGCTGGCAAAACGCCTGCCCTCCATCCTGCCGGACATGAGCCGGGAGGAGGCCCTGGCGGCCTCCGGCGTGTGGTCCGTGGCGGGGCTGGCGGACCCGGCGCA